>JAAZNC010000054.1 GCA_012798455.1 Chloroflexota bacterium
ATAGACGGTCACTCATGAGTTTTTGTAAGCTGAAACGTCATCAGAAATGATGTTTTGGGGATAGGTTAATGAAATGGGCGGAATAGGGCTCGAACCTACGACCTCATCTGTGTAAGAGATGCGCTCTGACCAACTGAGCTACCCGCCCGGGTGAATGCATTTTACCATGACACATCTCATCTTGGGAGGGGATTCGTTAAAATTTGTGTATTAAGACCGCAATGAGCGCAAAGCCGCCAGCAATCTGCCATTGGCGAGCTGTACTAATGCTTTGGCGGTTTTTTCTGTTAAATGACCGTCACTGAGATTGATGAGATTTTGGAGAGGGATTTCCAGCATGATCTTCTCGACCATTTGTTCATGCAAAGCATCATATCCGGATACAGACTGTTTCGTGAACTCTCTTTTCAAGATGGCAACCACCAGTCTGCCGAACAGCGTTTTACGAAAATCCAGCAAAGAAGTATTGAGCGTGATATCACCTCGTGAAGGAGCATGCTCTTGCGGTAATACTTTGCCATACAAGGTCTGGAAAGCTGCTTCTGTAAAATGGTTATTCTTTAAAGAAGCATAAAAAAACCTGGAATTGTTCTTGTCTTTTCTGACAACGTAGCCACTTTCGATCAGCACGGTACCGGACAATCGGATATCCCGCGAAGATGCACCTATGAGTATTTGGTATTCACCCGATGCTATGACCCAATCTTGCTTTTCAACATCATAATATGCAAAGGTACGCTCATCCAACTGAAAAGTCACTTGCTTCGATTGTCCTGGCGCAAGTTCCACTTTTTCAAATCCTTTTAATTCCTTTGGAGCGTAAAAGTCGTCTTGTGCATGTCCGATATAAAGCTGGACGATCTCTTTGCCCATGTGCTGCCCGTTATTATGGATTGTACAACTCACCTGCACTTTTTCACCTGCTTGAATATGGGTTCTCTCGATTTTGAGATCATCATAAGCAAAGCTGGTATAACTCAAGCCATGCCCAAACGGGAACAACACTTTCTGTCCAGCTTTATCATAATAACGGTAGCCCACAAAGATACTTTCGCGATACTGTACCGTCTGTGGACCGCCCGGGAAGTTCTCATAGGATGGATTATCCTCCAGTTTTAGCGGGAAGGTCTCAGCCAATTTCCCGCTGGGGTTGACCCTACCAAACAGCACATCTGCCAACGCACCTCCTCCAGCCTGCCCTGCCAGGTATCCCTCCAAAATGGCTTTGACATCTCTTGCCCAGGGCATTTCTATCGGAGCACCGTTGCTTAGCACCACTACCAGGTTGGAATTGACTTTTAATAGTTCCTTTACCAGCTCATTTTGATTATGTGGCAGATGCAGATGTGCACGATCGATACCTTCTGTTTCTGCCAGTTCCGGCAGACCCAGAAATACGACCACCACTTGCGCTGACCTGGCTAACTCACAGGCAGCTTGCACCAGGTTGTGGTCAACCTTTTCCGAATCACGCACAAAACCATCTGCATAGCTGATTTGGCTGTTTTCAGTGGCTATCTTAACCAACTCATCAAAGGCATTATCCAGACGAGTGGGATTGATGACCGAGCTACCGTAACCCTGATAACGCGGTTTTCGCGCGAAATCACCGATGACCGCAATCTTGTCAGCCGGGTCCAGCGGCAGGATTTCCTCTTCATTTTTCAACAGAACGATGCATTCAGCTGCCACTTTCCGTGCCAGGGCATGATGTTGGTCAATACCGTAATGAAACCCTTCTTTTCTATTGCAGATACCACCTTCAACCAATTTGAGCAGGCGGGCAACACTTTCATCCAGCATTTCGCTATCCAGTTCATGGTTCTGCACTGCCACGACCAGCTTGCTGTCATTATCGCGGTTGCCTCCCGGCATCTCAAGGTCCAATCCGGCAGCCAATGCCCGGGTACGCTGGTTGATCGCTCCCCAATCAGACATGACGATTCCTCTAAATCCCCATTCATCCCGTAAGACATCATTCAACAGCCATTTATTTTCGCTGCAATAAACACCATTCAAGCGGTTATAAGCGCACATGACCGTCCATGGTTGCGCTTGCTTGATCGCTTTTTCGAAAGCAGGTAAGTATATCTCCCGCAAGGCACGCTCATCCACCAGCGCGTCGATGGACATGCGCCGATATTCCTGATTGTTGGCAGCAAAATGCTTCAAGGATGTGCCGATGCCTTCACTCTGCACGCCTTTGATATGATTGACTGCCATCTCGCCTGCTAAGTAGGGATCTTCTGAAAAATATTCAAAGTTACGCCCGCATAAAGGGGAACGTTTGATATTCACACCTGGTCCAAGGATGATACTGACCTCTTCTTGCAGGCACTCTTCCGCCAGGGCTTGACCGACCTCAAAAAGCAGGTTGCGATCCCAACTGCATGCCAACGCGGAAGCGGTGGGAAAGCAAGTGGATGGGTAACTGGGTGCAAAGGCAGAAACTCCATCTGAAGGCTGTTCCTTACGCAATCCGTGCGGTCCATCCGCCACCATGATGGATGGAATATGCAGGCGTTCCACTGCTTTGGTATGCCAGTTATCCAATCCGGAGCAAAGTCCTGCTTTTTCTGATAATGTCAATTGGGATACTAATTCTTCTATGTTCATCATGCTCATTCCCATCCTTATGGTTATCAATACAGCCCTACTCATTATAAATGAATAGGGCCATAGATTTTGACATGTATGGTATTTTTTATATGAGAACTTCGTGCAGTCCCAAGCTAGGATAAACCTGTCCTGGCACGGGTGGCATGGGGTTATAGACCCAATCCACCTGCAACACGCCGCATTTTATCCCACCCACGCATCGTATGCCGAGGTAAGTGCCGCGTGTGACCACATCTTCCATATCGAAACTCATGCCCAACATGGCAACCTGTGTCCCCTGGGGGATAGCACGGATCTCATCACCATAAGCACCCGGAGAAAAGATGAGGTGAGCCGCATCCAGTGCCTGTAGCTGCACCACCGGAAAAACCCGTGGATAGCTATCCTGATCTACGTATCCCAAGAACTTGAGGTTATCCACTTTATTTAGCAATGCTTGTGTCCAGGCATTCATGGCCGGTGTTTTTTTATGCTTTTTACCCAAAGCACGAGCCAGTATAGTGGCAACTGCTGAACTGATTACCTTCCTCATAGGCAATGCCTGGCGCCCATGCAGTTCTATCAGATCCATATAATATACTGTATGAACACCGAAATAAGCATTGTAGCGAAACATTTTCATGTTGTTATAGTTGTCATATTCAGGACCATCCTTGCGCTTCTCGCGTAAGATGGCTTTCCCCTGCCATACTTCTTTGCCAAGGCTTACTATGACGAAACCTGTTTTGGGATTCTGAAGGACATACTGTTTGCTCAATCCTTCGGTGAATTGTCCCCATACCAGGGTATGAGGAGCACAAGGCTGAATGCTGGATAAGAGGGTCAGATGCGGTAAACCCTGTGGGCTGACGGTCCCCAACACTCCAACTTTCAATTCAACATTCAGATCCTTGAGATCTTGTTCGGTAAATTCTTGGTCATCACTCATTCTTTTAGACATGGTCTTATCCTTTGGATTGTTCGGAACGGGCAGCCCCCGTGACATTGACAATTTGCGGTTTACGATAGATAGTACGTGCCCAGGTCTGGCATTCATTCAATTCTGCTTGGGTCATCAACGGTCGGTCGGCATATTCCCAGTGCATTCCCAACCGGGCATATTTATCGTGGCACAGGTTGTTGAATGCACACAATTCCCAGCGTTCGATCACATCCTCAAATTCGGTGAGGAAAGCAGCGATGGCTTGCAGGTTTGCCTGGGTGGCAGTTGCTTGTGGAATAAGGGGGGTGCGGATCCATAATTGCACAGAAGGCGCATCGTGCCGGATATAGTGTACCAGCCAGCGCAGATTTTCCAGAATGAGTTCATTCCCCGCCCGGGTAAACTGTTTGTGCTGCCTGGAATCCATGAGCTTGATATCGTACAGCACCAAATCGGTGTATGGCAAGATCAATTCCAGGCTGGCGCGCGGGATGTTTCCGCAGGTATCCAATGCAGTATGGATGCCTCGCTCACGCAATGTTTCCATGACAGTCGCAGTAAATTCAGGTTGGAGAGCTGGTTCACCGCCCGAAAACGTCACTCCCCCACCGGAGCGAGCAAAGAAGGCACTATCTTTCAGCAATTCATCGATCAATTCCGAACTGTAGATCTTCTTGCCTAATATTTCCAATGCATTAGCAGGACAGGCATCGGTACATACGCCACATAACCGGCATACATTTCTATCTATTCGCAAGACACCATCTTGCATGCTGAGACTGTCATTCGGGCAGGAAAGGATGCAGGTCTGACATCCAATACACAATCGCGAATGCCATTGCAAGAAGGGTTTACTTGAGATACTTTCAGGATTATGGCACCAGGCACAATGCAAAGAGCAACCCTTGAGAAAGACAGTGGTACGGATGCCAGGTCCATCTTCCGTGGATAGCCGTTGCAAATGCAGATATGTAGCATTAAGGGTATCCAGTGTTGTTTTTTCCATCATCACTCCCTAAATATGATGTGCTTCGCGCGCGATGATCTCATCCTGCAGTTCTTTACCTATACTGGTAAAGTAAGCATTGTAGCCAGTTACACGCACCAGCAGGTGTTTATAGTTCTCCGGATGGTGTTGGGCATCGCGCAGGGTATCAGCATCGATCATATTGATCTGCAATGCCGTGCCCCCATTTTCAACATATGCCCGTAGAAAACCCTTGAACTTGTCGCGATGTTCAGGGTCGCGCACCAAAGAAGGGTTGAAGGTCATGGTGTGGCTGCCACCATTAGGCAACGAATTAAGGAATTCACCCCAATCCCCTTTGCCATCCTTGGCTTTTCCTCCCAATACCATCCCCACTGAGTTCACATTAGAGGTAGGACCTTTGATATCCGCTCCATTAGAAGGGCACAGTGCATTGGAAAGGAATCTACCCTTGGCACGCCCATCCGGGCTGGCAGCCAGTAAAGCACTATCGGCTACCCAGTAATTCCAGCTCAACATGCCCGGGCGGAACTGTCGTCCGGTTGAGATGGTCTTATATTTCCAGGTTTCTTCCGTCCATAAGTCCATTACATCCTTCGCCAGGGCATCGGCATGTTCGTCGTCACGTCCATATTTGGGTGCTTTATTGAGAGCACGTGCTTGCAGCACTTCATGCCCGACCCAGTTGTCTTTCAATGCCTTTGATAATTCTGCCATGGTGCATATTTTTTCGTCAAATACTAAATATTTAACTGCCAGCAGTGAATCTACAGTAGTAGCGTATGTCACACCTTCCACTGTCACAAAATTCAATTGTGCTCCGCCCTGCGTGACATCCTTACCCTGTTCAGCACATCCGCGCACCAGACAGGACAGATATGGTGTGGGTGAAAATCTGGCACGATTGGCTTCGCTCAATTCATACAGTTCTACGATGCGCTTGATAATAGCACGGGTCTGGCGTGCATAAGCATCCCAGAATTCTTCCCAGTTTTTGAAGGCAAGGGGGTCGCCCGTATCGGCACCCCAACGACGGCGTTTTTCCACTTTACCGCTCATAGCGTCCACACAAGGATCGAGATCATACCCGCCCGTCATGGTCAATTCGACCGCCTTCAGCAAATTGAGATTAGCGTCCACCGTTCCTGAACGATCATTCCCAACCATGGTATTTTCCAGACAACCCACCGGTGCATATTCATGGACGTTATCGGCATTGATCAGGTTTTGCACTCCGGCTTGCTTGGCTTCCAGCATCATACCCGCCATAGAACGTTCATCGAAATTGAGCAGGAAAGGTGCCCCCTGGCTATCTGCAATCATATCCACCACCTTATTCAGCAATTTATCGGGGGAATTACGATGCAAGCGGATATTGGGTTTGGGTTCCAGAATGGGCGACATCTCATCGATCACTTCCAAGATGGCATAGGTTAAGTCATTGGTCATATCCCTGCCATCCTTTCCCAGCCCAGAGATGGTAAAGAGCTGCCCATAACCAGCGGTGATACCCTGATTACCACCGGTGCGGATCATACCATCGTAAGCGGTGTTGGCATGCATCCAGAAGCATTTCATGATCTCCTTACAGAACTCACGATCCATGCCCGCTTTGAGCGAGTTTTCCCAGTATGGAAGGAGGATCTGATCAAGTCTGCCAAAAGAAACTCCCGGCCCCGGATAATTCTCGTCGCTCATCACCAACATGTGAGTCAGCCAGAGGGATTGCATTGCCTCCCAAAAGGTTTCTGCAGGCTGCCAGGGAACCCTATCCAGGTTGGCAGCCATCTGTAACAATTCTCCCTTACGCACTTGATCTTCTTCTTTCGCAGCCAGGTGCATACATTTGCGTGCATAAGCCGCTGCCAGATCGCGTGGTATGGTGGTGGCGGTGTGCATGGCGCGCAATTGTGCCCCTCTTACTCCTTTTTTACCTTGTTCCGAAAGCGCTTGATAATAAGTTTCAATCTCGTTTGCAATGCCCTTCCAACCTACTTTGAGAACATGGTCATAATCGGGGATAAGATGCCCGCTGGTGGCACCGGCATTGCCGTAACCATGATTGTGAAACCACAGCAATGCCTGGCGCGCGCCATTTTTTCCATACACATTCTTGCCGTACTGGCGTGCTTCTTTTTCATTCAAACAGGTGGAAGTCATTACATTGAAACGCCCTCCGGCAATCAAATCACCCTGAAGGATCTCCTGCGGCAAGTATTTCACCATGACTTCCTTCAAGAACCAGGCTTTCCTTTCGGGTATCGACCACTGCCAAAAATCGGGATGTAGATCCACTTTGTGAGCAGTTTGTTGAAAGGAAGAACGAAAGGTCTGAAAAAAACTGTAGGTTTCTGGCACGATATGAAAACTGGCTTCCTCATACTGGAAATCCCATGGAGTTCCGGTTGTCCATGATGTATATTCGTTGTTCCAGGGCCGCTGTATACCCTGAAAGTAAAAATCACGCAACCGTTGAATGCGCGGTGAAAGGTTGCGGGGCTGTTTGATAGCAGGGTGGGTTCGTGTAGACATGTACTCCTCCGTTCTGAATTCATTTGGTATATACAATACGGATGATGGTCTCTTCACCATGTCGTAACAGGGTCTCCATGATCTGTATTGCTTGATCCGTCTCTCCGTGGCAAATAGCATCTACCAGGTTACGATGATATGTAAGTACCTGCTGTATATCACCCTCAGTCATCATGTAATGATAGAACTTGCCAGCCAGATTGCTGTGCACCCCTTTCAACGAATTCAAAATCATGGGGTACATCTGGTTACCGGATGCCAGCGCGATCTCCAGGTGAAATCGGTAGTCATAATCGCAAAGCGCCTGTGCTGAGTTGCTAGCTGCCTGTTGCCCTTCTATCAGAAGGGTATGAAAACATTCTGCCTGCTGTGCACTGCAGCAGATTGTTGCCAGACGAGTGGTTTCGCGTTCGATCAACAATCGACCTGCGATCAAACTGCGAAACAGCTCGGGGTTGAAATCACCCTGCTCATATCTCAACAGGGTATTTAACAATGCCATGGAACTCTCACGACGATAATCGCTGACGAAAACGCCACGGCGCGCTTCGATCTGCACCAATCCCTGTGTATTGAGTGCTACCAGTGCTTCATGCAATACTGGGCGACTGACACCCAACATCTTCGCTAGATCGCGTTCAGATGGCAATTTTTCTCCGATATTGAACTTCCCAGATAGAATCGCTGCCTGCAATTTTCCGATACAGGCAGATTTCAAGCTTTGTACTTCGAGGGGATCTAGCTCCAATCTTCCTCCTAAACTGGTAAAACCACCAGCCATAATCACTATACAAAACATAGCATCAAAAGTCAATCATGATCGAGATCATTTGGTCGGCTGAAATTATTAATACAGGTTTTACATTCATAAGAGGAAACCCCTGTATAATACTAGCGTATTTAACTAGAATAAAACAAACATGGAGGATCGAATCTATGTATTTCGGAAGTTATGGTTTATATCTATTGATCTCGCTGCCCGCCCTACTTCTTGGTTTGTGGGCACAATCCAAAGTACGCTCTTCTTTCAATAAATATTCACAAGTACGTACCAGCAATGGCATGAACGGTAGTGATGTCGCTCGCCGTATCTTGGATAGTAATGGTCTTTCGGAGATAGTCATCAAAGAGACCAGCGGCACATTAAGTGACAATTATGACCCGCGCAACAAAACCCTGAACCTGAGCGCCGGTGTTTATAGTGGTAATAGCATCGCTTCCGCCGGAGTGGCAGCCCATGAAGCCGGGCATGCTATCCAGCATAAAGAAGCCTATGGTCCACTTAAAATCCGTTCGTTGATGATCCCAACTGTGCAGATAGGTAGCTGGCTGGGACCGATCCTGTTCTTCATCGGATATTTCTTTTCTTACAACAACTTAGCCTATATCGGTTTGCTGATGTTCGTAGCGATCGCATTGTTCTCCATCCTGACCTTACCGGTGGAACTGGATGCTTCTAAACGCGCCAAAGCCATTCTGGTGAACCAGGGCATTCTTTATAGCGGAGAAATGGAAGGGGTCAACCAGGTACTGGATGCAGCTGCCTGGACCTATGTAGCCGCCGCAGCGCAAGCCGTTTCAACCGTGTTGTATTATGTATTGTTATTGGGTGGACGCAGCAGTCGACGCAGATAATCACACAATAGTTAATAAATTAAGAATTAAACAAAAACCGGCAATACGCCGGTTTTTCATTTAAGGTAAGGAACGTTTCAGCTCATCCATCATGCCCAGAGCCCGGGCAGCCCCTTCCGCCGTGCAGGTGGTTGGATTATCCACCAGATAGGCTGGGATGCCCAATTCTTTGGTGAGATAGCGTTCTATGCCTCGCAATTGAGTACCACCCCCGCACAATGCCACACCACGATCTATAATATCTGAGATCAATTCGGGGGGTGTTTTTTCGAGGGTGCGACGCACCAGTTTCACCACCGATTGCAGGCTCTCTTGTGCCGCGTCGACGATGTCACCTGTACACAGGGTTACAGAGCGTGGCAATCCCGTTACCTGATCCTGACCCTGCGCTTCCATTTCACTTTCTTCTAATCCTTCAATGGCTGCTCCGATACGCATTTTGACGATCTCGGCACTGAAACGAGAGAGGATCACGCCATAGGTGCGGCGCACATAATCGATGATATCCAGGTCCAACTTGTTGCCACCACCGCGTTCCAACTCGGCGGCAATGATACTGTTCATCGCCAATACACCCACCTGCGTAGTACCACCGCCCAAGCAGATGACCATGTTGCCCGAAGGAGGTGCGATAGGTAGTCCCATACCGAGTGCAGCAGCCAGTGGTGTTTCGATAAGGGAAACTTCACGCCCACCGGCACCCAATCCGGCTTCATGCACTGCACGGCGCTCTACACTGGTAATACCATAGGGCACGGTGATCATCAAATTGGGGCGGAAAAGCAACATAGATCCCACGATCTTGCGGATCTGGTATTTCAAAAAGTTTTCGGTAATCTCATATTCGGCGATCACACCATTCTGGATTGGAAAATAAACCTGAATGGATTCTGGTACTCTGCCTGTCATATCTTTGGCAGCTTGCCCCACCTCGATCATCTTCCATTCATCCACCAGCACCGCCACTGCAGTTGGTTCATGTAGCAAGATCTGCTCGTTTTCGGTGAAAACGGTATTAGTGGTACCCAGGTCAATTCCTAATCCTCTACTGAAATTTGGCATGCAATCATCCTTAACACAATCTCAAACCATACATTCTAACATACTGCCATTCTACGCGGTGAAATATTGCAGGGCAATACGCAAGCGGTCTTCCAGATCCAGAGGGGCATCATGCGGAATGGCAGCCACTGCCTTTTGGGCTTCGTTGAGCGAATATCCCAACCCCACCAGCGCTTGCAGGAGGTCACTATCGGTATCCGGAATGGCTTCCAATCCGGCTTCCTGCAGCAGAGGTGCAATTTTATCTTTCAACAACAGCACGATCTTCTTGGCGGTCTTTTCTCCAATGCCAGGGACACGACTGAAGACCTCATCCTGTTCCTTCATCACCGCGCGCTGGATGGTTTCTGCCGAAAGAGATGAGAGCATTGCCAAACCCAATTTTGGTCCGATACCACTGACGCTGATAATCTGCGCGAACAGATCGCGTTCCTCCAGTTTTTCAAAGCCATACAGGAACATACCGTCTTCGCGCACAATGTGCTGGGTATGTAAAAAGATTGACTCCCCTTCGTACGCCTGAGCAATGGTCTGTTTGGTGCAAAATAGCTTAAAACCGATCCCACTGGTCTCAACTACCAAAAAATTGTCATTTCTATAAGTAATAGTGCCTTTAATCGATGCGATCATTTCTTCCTTAAGGGATGCATTTGATCAAATATCTCATACAACAGCACTGAGGTAGCATTTGCTAGGTTGAGCGAATCAACCGACCCGATCATAGGAATATTGACCAAGCCTGTACAGATATCTTGAGCTTGCGGCGGCAGCCCTTTTTGCTCGCTGCCCATAAGGAGCAGCATGTCTCTTTCATAATTATAGTCGCGATAATCCTGAACGTCTTCACAAACTGCCCCGATCAGTGCAACAAGGGGATGGTCTTTTTTCCATACGAGAAAATTCTCCAGCGAGGTTTGGAAAATAGGAATAGTGAAAATGGCGCCCATACTGGCACGCACGCTGGTCGGATGGGTAGCATCAGTGCCTTCCCCCACCAGCAGCAGCCCGTTACCTCCAACCGCATCCAACGTGCGTAACACCGATCCCAGATTGCCGGGATCTTGCACTCCTTCCAGTGCCACCCATACTCCTTGCACTTCGGTATGGGCGCCTAGCTCCTGTATGTTTTGTTTGACCAATGCACACAGCCCCTGCGGTCCTTCCTTCAGACTGATACTCTCGAAAACAAGTCGATTCACTTCTAGGATATTGATATTTTGCTGCTCCGCATGACGCAGTAGTTCCCAACCAAAGTCGCTTTCCAATAATTCAGGGCAGTAGATCAATTCAATCACCTGTGCAGCGTGGTTCAGTGCACTGGTGATAGGACGCAAGCCTTCCACATAGAAAAGTCCGCTTTCACGCCGATATTTCTTCTGTGAGAGTTTGCGGATGTTCTTGATGTGTGGGTTAGAGGTGCTAGTGATCATTTCAACCCGACAAGATTGTTCAATTTGGCACTATGAGCGTGGCAAATAGCAATTGCCAACGCGTCAGCAACGTCATCTGGTTTGGGTATTTGTGGTAAAGCGAGCAGAGCTTTGACCATCTGCTGAACTTGTACTTTCTCCGCCATACCATAGCCGGTAACCGCCAGTTTCACATCCATGGGATTATATTCATAGATAGGGATGGCTGCCTGCGAGAGCGACAACATGATCACGCCGCGCGCCTGTCCCACCTGCAGGGCAGTACGCACATTACGTTGAAAGTATAGTTTTTCCACCGCAGCACAATCAGGCTGGTAGATTTGAAGAACAGCAGCTAGGCGTTCATGCAAGACCTTCAAGCGCTCGTCTGCTGCTAATTTCGCAGGAGTGCGGATTGCTCCACACTCTACCATTTGCAAACTTTTATCCGGCAGCTCGGCGATGATCCCGTACCCGGTGATCGCCGTACCGGGATCGACCCCGATCACCAACATGACTCATTCTTCTTCCATGGCAGCCAGGGCTTCTTCGCTGACCTCCAGGTTGGAATAAACGTTCTGGACATCATCCAGATCTTCCAGGTTTTCGATCAGATGCATGACCTTGATCGTCTTTTCGCTATCCAGCGCAATCTCCTGTTTGGGAAGCATGCGTAGTTCGGCTTCGTCGATCTCGAGCTTGTTCATTTTGAGCAGATCGCTGATAGTCTTGAAAGCATCTACCGGAGCGGTGATCTCGATATAGCCATCTTCATCCTGGTTGATATCCTCGGCGCCGCCTTCCAGTGCCAGTTCGAATATCTTATCAAAATCAACACCCTTGCCTTCGATACCAAAATAAGCGATGCGATCGAACTGCCAGGAAACCGAACCAACCTCGCCCATACTGCCACCGGCGTGCGTGAGTGCATGGCGCAATTCAGAAACGGTGCGATTGCGGTTTTCGGTCAGACAGTCGATCATAAGGGCAATACCATGCGGACCATATCCTTCATAAGTGATCTGTTCGATAGCTGCGCCGTCTTTATCTTCCCCGGTTCCGCGTTTGATGGCGCGATCGATATTTTCTTTGGGCATGTTCAAACTACGTGCACGGTCAATGGTCAAGCGCAGTCGGAAGTTCGTTTCCGGATCACCGCCGCCTTCGCGCACGGCGATGACGATCTCACGTGCCAGACGGGTGAATAACTGCCCTCGTTTGGCGTCAGCTGCCCCTTTCTTTCTTTTAATAGTAGACCACTTTGAGTGACCTGACATGTTCTCTTCTCCTTTTTTAATTGAACAAAATAATTAATCCTATGGGAAATTAAATTATAGCATTTCGGGTCCGGGGATTCCCCCCCTCAATATGATGCTCTTGCTACGGTGGAGGAATGCTGGTTTGGGAAGTGACGGAATTGCGTAAAATACCGATGCCCTCGATTTCAGATTCGAGCGTATCGCCATCCTTCAGTTCGCTTACTCCGGAGGGGGTGCCGGTCAGAATGATATCCCCCGGATCCAGGGTCATGATGGAGGAAATGAAAGCGATCAACTGTGGGACACTGAAAACCATCTCTTTGGTGGAAGACATCTGACGCATCTCACCATTGACACGGCAGGTGAGCAACACATCGGAAATATCCAGTTCGGTTTCAATGGCAGGGCCCAGTGGGCAGAAAGTATCAAAACCCTTGGCACGCGTCCACTGGTTGTCGCGCTGCTGCAGATCGCGCGCGGTGACATCATTGGCAATGGTGTACCCGAGCACATGCTGCAGAGCCTGGTGGGCTCGAATCCAGCGCCCACCCTTGCCAATCACAACCGCCAGCTCGATCTCATGCTCTATATGCTGTGATTGGGGCGGAAGCTGGATCGTTTCGCCCGGTCCGATCACCGTGCTGAGTGGTTTCAAAAAGATGATAGGAATCTCGGGAATCTCAACGGATTGCTCTTTGGCATGCAGCGGATAGTTACGCCCGATGGCGATGATCTTACCTGGCAGGATAGGTGGCAACAGGTGCACCTCTGGCAGCTCATGTTCCAGTTCAAGGCGACGATACAAACCAAGCGGTGAAGCGCTGAGAGGACCTACCTTCCCTTCAGCCTGCCAGCCAAATTGTGGCTCTTTACCGGCGATTTGATAGCGTACGATGCGCATAAGATTCCGCCCTAATTATATCTGGGTTTTTCATGGAATGCGACTTTCGCGAATTTTTACAACCCCCGTAATCGATTCGTGTTTTTCGTTGAGAGAACTAGCGTGGTAAAATGGGCTGGCACCCATGAGTCCCTGTAGCTCAGTGGATAGAGCGCTGGCCTCCGGAGCCTGAGGCGGGAGTTCGAGTCTCCCCAGGGACGCCATTTTAGAAACTGGTTGGAGGAACTTTGTTTAATAAAATTTTTTCATATTTGGGGGTGGCAGCCGTGATTTTTTATGTATTGGCAGTCATCGTAGGTGGGATGATCACTCCCGGATATGACCATATATACAATACCATCAGCGAACTTTCCATTCCTGGGCAACCTGATCGCTGGATCATTAACAGCCTGTTCACTCTGTATAACCTATCTTTATTCCTGTTTGCCTTTGGTTGTTTCCAATTTATTCATCTACGCCAACAAAAAACTGTGCGATTGATCTTCATGCTGGTAATGATTTTGGCTGTTCTTGGGATCGCTTTTATCATTTTCCCGCAAGATGTTCGCGGTGTCGAAACTACCACGACAGGAACCGTTCATATCATCCTGGCAGCGCTAACCTCTCCTATTACCATCATTTGTACAGTATTGATGGGCATTATCCTTATCGAGAACAAGGAGTTTCATGGTTGGGGAATAATTTTTGTGATCTTAAGTGCCCTGATCTTTATCAGTGGTGGTGCAACAGCTTATGGTGTAGCAGCTAATTTAGTGTACGGTGGTTTGCTGGAGAGAATTACCATCGGTGTTTTCTTGCTATGGATTACTGCCCTTTCTATCATGATCATCAAGAATAAAACTTTTTTGTATAAATGACTTTTCATCAGTCATCATCAGTTATATAAAAGAATTTCAAGCGATAAGCGGGTTTGCGATATAATGACGATTCGATAATTCGAAGTCTTTGCTAGGAGTATGAAATATGAAGGTTTATATCAGCGGTATCAGTGGATTCTTGAGTATCAACATGGTACGCTATCTGCTGGAGCACGATTATCATCAGATCGCGGGTATTGACTTGGTAGATTTCACTTATCCGGAGCGAGACATGATCGAATTTACGCAAGGTGACATCCGCGATAAAGATGCTGTACACAAGAGCATGGTTGGCGCGGATTTGGTTATCCACACCGCTGCTGCATTACCGCTTTATACACCGGAAGATATCTATACTACGGATGTGGTGGGAACCCGTAATTTACTGGAGCAAGCGAAAGAATATGGCGTAAAGCGTTTTATCCACATATCATCCACTGCCGTATACGGCGTTCCGGACCACCACCCGCTCTACGAAACTGATCCGGTGCAAGGCGTAGGACCTTACGGTGAAGCCAAAGTTCAGGCTGAGGAGGTCTGCAACGAATTTCGCAGTGATGGAATGTGTGTTTCGATCATCCGCCCTAAATCGTTCGTGGGACCCGAAAGACTGGGAGTTTTTGCTATTTTCTATGAATGGGCAGCGGATGGGAAGAACTTTCCTAATATTGGAAGCGGTAAGAACCGTTACCAGTTACTTGATGTGGCAGACCTGTGTGATGCCATCCATGCCTGTATGACTTTATCTGAAAAGACAGTGAATGATACCTTCAATATCGGGGCAGCAGAATACACCACTATGCGCGAAGATTATCAGGCAGTCTTGGACGAAGCGGGCTTCGGTAAACGTATTGTGCCATTCCCTGCAAAACCGGTCATTGCAATTTTAAAAGTGTTGGAAGCACTCAGCCTTTCACCATTGTATCCGTGGATCTATGAAACAGCTGCCAAAGATTCTTTCGTTTCCATCGAGAAAGCCCAAAAAAAATTGGGATTCGCACCCAAATATTCTAACAAGGAAGCCATGGTGCGCAATTATCGTTGGTACCTGGAGAACAAAGATAAATTCAACGGTAATGAAGGTGTCAGCCATCGTGTGCCATGGAAACAAAAAGCGCTCAAGTGGGCTAAAGTCTTTTTTTAACCATAAAAAATGAGACCAATTTATCGATCTCCAGCCTATCACTTCTTGTCTTGTTTGCAGAGAAATCATGAGATCCATGCAGAAAAAAACATCATTCTGGATTGCGGTGCAGGCGGTGTTGTTCCCCCACTTGGTCTTTTTTATGAACACGGCTTTAAAACTTTCGGGATTGATATTTGTGATGATCAAATTGCCTTAGCCAGGAAATTTGGAAAAGAACAAAATATGCAATTGAACTTGCAAAAAGGGGATATGCGGGCAATTCCTTTCCCTGATATTTCTTTCGATTTTGTGTTTGAAATGTATTCCATGGTTCAAAAAAAGATATTCAAATAACTCTCTCAGAAATGCAGCGCATTCTCAAGCCTACTGGAATATCTTTGATGGATGGGATAGAGAAAAAACCAGGAGAATTCCATTGTAATGAAAATGGACGATATGTTATCCATTCTCTTTTTAGTGATATAGAAATGCTCCAGTACTGTTTGAATTGGCAGGTGTTGCAAATGGACAAACAATCCAGTTTTTCACCAACTGAAGTGCACAGATGTCCCTATCAGAACGGGAAAATTTTTATGCGGATCATGAGCTGGCAGTATATCATGACGTGTGGATTAAAAACTATCCTAAACGATTAGAACAATGGAAGAAAGTCCATCATTTCCTTATCCTGTGTAAATAATTTTGATTATATTTAGAGATTATCTTACCCTATTAACCCAAAAACCAACATCACCCCAAAGATAGAAACCAGTGCTCCCAAGATGGCACGCCAACTTACTTTCTCACCACGTATTGCAGATATAGGAAGAATAAAAATAGGGCTAGTCGAAAGTAATGTTTGTGCTATACCTGCCGGTATACCTTTTACTGAAAGCTGCTGAAGCCAAAGACATAGGTAGGTGCTGATAAACGCTACCAGTACCAATAATCCAAAGGTTTTCTTCCAATCAGTCTCTCTTCGCCATATACCAATTTTCTGATGACCGAATGTTACCCAAAGAAAGGTGAAAATGACCCCGGCCAGTAATCGCAGTGCAGCACTTTGAAGCGAACTAATCCCAGGATCATTCATGACAAAACGTGACAATACTAGCCCTACTGCTTGCCCTAGCGAAGCCAGAGTCCCCATCAAAATGCCGCGCGCCATCCGTTTGGGATCATGTGTGATTTCTTCTGCAGGAGTACGTTCTGTCACCACCCAGGTAACTCCTGCTACCGTGATGAAGATGCCCAACCAAGAAATAATCGATAGAACCTCGCCCAAGAAAAGCCATCCAATCAAAGCAGTCATGGGAGGAGCCAAGGCAAAGAGCAGCAAAGCACGACGTGAACCGATATCCTTTAATCCAGCGTAATAAGCAGTGTCACCCAGCCCGATCCCGATCACCCCGCTTGACAGTAAAAACAGCATTGCCATGGGAGTCAGTCCGGCAAAATTCTCACCCAATAAAAGAGAAGTGCCCATCAGAAAAACCAGAGCAACACTACCCTTATAAATATTCAATTCTCTTGGTGAAAGGCGGTGTGCGAGTTTCTCCAATAAAGAAGCCGAACATGCCCATAAAAAAGCAGCAGTCAAGGCATACAGTTCACTGATGAAAGAAACCATGGGCGAGCAATTTCTCCTGTGATTTAGTAATTAAACGAATCGAGTATATCACTCTCGTACTAATTTTGTGCCATTTATTAAGATCGCGAATCGATTACAATTGATAAGCTTGAAATTTTCACAGGAGTAGATCACTCTTTATGCTTTTATATTACGTTCGACACGCCCAATCCAACAACAATGCCCTTTACAACGAAACCGGTTCTTATAGTGGGCGCAGCGCAGATGCACCTCTTTCAGCTACCGGCAAGAAACAGCTACCTTATCTGGCTACTTTTATTCAAAAAGAATTGCAGGAAGTGCAAACGGAAGGGAATGGCAGCCAGCGTAATGTACCGGTCACTCTGTATTGCAGTCTGATGGAACGCACAGTGGCAACCGCCTCTGCCATTGCGGAAACCTGCCAGCTTCCCTTATATGGCTACCGGGATATTCACGAAGTGGGCGGGGTCTATGTAAAAAATGATGAGACTGATGAGCGCATTGGCATGCCGGGACATGATAAGCAGTTCTTTACCGAGCATTATCCATTGCTGCACTATCCACAGGGAGTGGATGAAAATGGTTGGTGGAATCGTCCACATGAAACTCGCGAAGAAAGACCGGCGCGTGCTCGGCGAGTGTTGGAGGATATTCTCACTTGCCATAGCAATCCCGACGAGGTAGTTATTCTGGTCAGTCACGGAGAATTCTTCAATCACTTTATCAATGCTCTTCTGGATATGCCGCCCAATTCAGCGGTGTGGTTTGAGATGATGAATGCAGCTGTCTCGCTGTTTGATTTCCAACCTGACCTGATCCAGATCCCCTATATCAATCGTCATCATTTCATCCCATCAGAATTGATCACTGGATAGCACTATTTGCCCTATTACTAGCAATGATCTGCCAGTCCAGGATGAAGGAAAAGTTTCCTTCTTGATTCAACTTTGATCTCTGCCATGCCATAATGGGCAAGGGGCGTGAAGGTGCAATTACTGATCTATATATTTGAAAATTAGTTATTGATATCACCGCTCTACTGATGGTTTAGTTTATAACATTCAACCAAGAGTCGGTTGTTTATAGGATTAAAAAGAGTATTATGTGACCATAAGCCAAGGAAAGGAGGTCATAACAGAAATGTCCAATGAGAATTTATCGAAAATGGCTCAATTTATTTCTGACTTGAGAAAAGAAAAAAAGTTAACCCAAAAAGAACTGGCAGAGAAATTGGGAGTTACAGATAAAGCTGTGTCAAAATGGGAGCGTGGATTAAGTTGCCCCGACATAGCGTTATTATCAAAACTCTCTCAAATATTAGGTGTGACAACAAGTGAGTTGTTGAACGGTGAAATAGCGCCCCCATTTACCTCAAAGGTAGATACTATGGTCGGAGCAATGTTTCAATGTGCTGACATAACAACGAAAAACATAATCACTAAAAACGCACGACGGAAATATGTAGCCATAGTGTCTGCAGTCTTTATATTGTGTATTCTTATTTTAATTGCCTGTAATTCGGCTATTGATAGAGGCTTGGCATGGTCTATCTTACCTTTAAATATAACAGCGTTTATTTGGCTGGTTGTGATGGTAGGAGTGTTTGTTATAGGAAAAAACAAGCTGGCTTCTTTATTGCTCTGTGGATTTATTATTTTTATAACGACATTTTATTATTCTTCTTTGAATCAAACTCCGACAAGAGATATTAGCACCTTCAATGGATTTTCGAAAAGCTATCTTCCTCACTACACTGTCATTTTAGTCATGTTTATAGTATCTATCGCACTGGCGGCGTTTTTTTTCTGGACTCAAAGCAAAAAGATTTTCGGTGATAAATTGTTTTTTCTTGTCGTAGTAAGTATAACCATTATTATATTATCCCTACTTACTGTGCCGTCGATTATGGATTATGTGGACATCAACGGTCTTGGTGTAAATCCAAAATTTACAATTCTTACACTACTCACGCTCTTGATAAATTACGTTTTGTTGGCTCTATTGGCAAAACGCTATAAAAGGCAGATTGCAGAGAAACAAAAGGCAGGCAATAATAGACCTTAATGCAACTCACTTTGGCGCCGGAGTCAGTCAGGGGGAATTCTTCATTCAACTTTCAGTCTGATCTGATCCAGACCCTCTATATCAATCGTCATTATTTTATCCCACCAGAATTGATCATCGGATAATGCATCACGGTAAGTTGCTAATGCGTAGCACCGTTTCTGCCATGAAGGTAGTTTGCCCGTTGTGCTGCAGGCTGCCAAAGATCGCCAGATTGTCACCTTGTTTTAGATCATCCAATGAAATGGACTGCTGCTTCTCATCCAGATAAGCAGTTTGATCGTTCACCATCACCTGGAGCACTCCTTGAGCGGTGTTCACCGTCAACATATCCCCACCCTTATGCATTAGACGGCCCAACACATCCGGTTGCGGACGAGCATCATTCTGCTGCTGGAAAGCTCCCTGGTTGGGACGTCTTTGGTTGGCATATTTTAGATTTTCCACGCTTTGATCCAACCAACCATTCTTGCCAACGTACACCCCCATAGAAAATGCCATCGCTACCAACATCAGGGTGATCAGTGTCAGACCGAGTATGATCTTCCAATCCTTTATTCTAGCCATCCGTCCACCATTCCTATCTCATCCTGAACGGCAATGTTATTCAGGGTAATTTCTATCGATACATTATTCTGATTAAGCACAATTATTAATGGGTAATTTCCATCCAACAACGTGGAAGGTATTACCAGATTGACCTGCTCCACAATGATCTCACTGGTTTGCAAACTTTGCGCGCGAATATATTTATTCAACAATCCACCCAGGATGGTATGTTCGTGGTGAAATTTCTCCCCTATCCAGTAGCTTTCTGTGAGATCAGATATGATATTCCCGTCAGCGATCTGCCAGTATAGAGTGAGGGAGAGTTCTCCGCCTGATTCAACCGTGTTCTCTGCCAGGTCATACCCCACCAGTTTTAGTCCATCCAATGCGATGTCTAAGCTGTAAGTTGGATCGCGTGAACTGCTCCAATCCGGGGGCTGGTTTTGTACTTTGTAAAGGATCCACTGGTTACGCGCACTGGCAGACTGGTCGCTTTCTCCGTAAAGCAGCGGGATATACCAATCCTCTATAGCCAGGGCTGTGTTTGGCAATTTTCCGCCAGTCTGGATGGTGTTCGGTTGCACTACACTGTAAAGGGCGGCTGTTGTATTCATGTTCAATTGTTGGTTGGGGTTTGTCAGTGCTGGGACATCCACATCCGGGCGTATACCGTAGATGAGCTTCCAGTAAAAAACTGAGTAACCAAAAACACCACTTTGTGTCAGCAGGGTGCTATTAGTGGGCAGGTCATGCCAGACATTAGCATAAAAATCATTGATAGCTGTATCCTGTGAATGATCGTTGATTAGTATATTGGTCGAGAGTTGCATATATACTGGGACGATTATCATGGCAGCCAACAACGAACTAAGGATTACGGTCTTGAAAGGAGAACGCTGTTTGGTGTCATTCTCTCGATGGGTGAGAGTGTCTATGAGATACAATATGCCACGTAGAGTGGCGAATATTCCGAAGATCATGAAAATTGCCCATAACATGTGACTGGGAATGAAGAAGACTTCCAGGTCAAAGGCTTGATATTGGATGAAGAACCAGATATGTACGATGTACATACCGGTGAATAAGTAGAAGGCACGGGGTTTCCAGAACAGCATTACCACCATCCCAATCATACCCAACATCACCCCCAGCCATCCGAATTGTTCAACCAATAGATACAGGTAGAGTACCAACCGTTCTGGCAGCATCTGCAAAGGGAATGCGAATTTTAAATTAGAGAAAGAATCCAGGGTGTAGTTGTAAATACCCTGCAGCGTGGTGGGTGATGATCGCTGCATTAATCGGTCATTCAATCCAGAAGCGTTCAATGGCAGCCACAGGAACTGCAAGATACCCAGTACAAAACCGCTCAATGCGCTAAGCCACCACTTCCAATCTCTGATCACCTGCCATTGGCTGAGCAAAACGAAAACAACCGTACTTGGGGCAAATCCGAGATTGGAAAGATGCGTGCCCATCGAAAGTCCAAATAGCAGGGCGAACAGGAAAAAATGAATGTTCTTGTGGTTATGCTCCCATCGTAGGAGTGCCAGCAGGCAGAGCACGATCATCAATAAATTGAGTGCGTAAACTTCGGTGATGACTGTTTGTGACCATAGATCGCGTGAAAAAGCCAGTACGAGGATGCCAAGGATCACTGCGCTACGATATAGCACTGCACTGTAGGGTTTCTCTTTTTCAGATGACGGGAAAAGCTGTAATAATAGGGAATATAACAATGCCATTGCCAGTGCGCTGCTTACCGCGCTCAACAGGTTCATGCGGTAAGCCACATCTTGGATAGGGATTTGACTGAATAGATATCCGATCCAGGTATAAAGCGGATAGCCGGGGGAATGTGCCAGTCCCAGGATAGCAGGGATAGTTGCCAGCTCACTTCCATCCGGACTGAGCGAAGAAAGACTGGGGGTGAGGGTTTTCAGGTAGACAATTAGAACCCCCATAAAAATACCTGGCGGGATCAGGATATCCAATACAGGGATATTTATTTTTAAAACTCGCTCTGTGTTTATAGACATGCGTAAAGTTTAGCGTGCCTGTGTTTGCGCGATTTTACCCCACTGTAATTTTATTGTAAAAAGTTAACTCTGGTCTAGTCTGCCGGATAGCCAGTGATATCACGGATGTTCTCATATAACGGTTTTAGTAACCCGTACATTTTCAGGTAAACCTGTTGGTACAAATCATCATAGATCCGGTGATTTTGCATGTTAGGTTCATATATCTTACCGATCCGTGTCATGGATGAAACAGCGCTGCTGAAGTCGCTATGTAGTTTGAGACCAACTGCCAGATCAATGGCAGCGCCCAAGCCGGACGCTTCGTAAACGTGGGGTTTGGCGGTGGGCAGCCCGAAGATGTCTGCGGTTAATTGGGTAGCAGCATCACTTTGACTGCCACCTCCGGCAATGCGGATCTCAGTAATGGGTGTCTTGGTACGCTTGGAAGTGCGTTCGGCACCTTCCCGCAGACCATATCCCAACCCTTCCAGAATTGCTCGATAGAGATGAGCGCGGGTATGTGCGTCGCCAAACCCAATGATAGCTCCTTTGGCTTCTGGTCCTGGGTTTTTTAACCCCGGTGACCAGTAAGGTTGCAGGGTAAGCCCCAGAGATCCAGGTGGAACGGATGCTACTAAATCATCGAACAATTCTTCTGTCTCAACACCGCGATTTTTTGCAACGCGTTGCTCATTTTGAGCAAATTCGTTCTTGAACCAGCTTACCATCCAGAAACCGCGGTAGATCTGGATCTCCATGCTGTATGCACCGGGTACGGCGGATGGGTAGGGTGGGATGAGGGGAATGACCTCCGTATATTTATAATGGGTGGTATTGATGGTGGCAGTGGTGCCAAAACTTAAGCAACCGATATGGGGCTCTAAACAGCCGCTGCCAATTACCTCACAGGCTTTATCTGCAGCTGCGGCTATCACCGGTAACCCTTCTGGGATACCAGTTTCTTGGGATGCTTGATGGCTCACCTCTCCAAGTATTCCGGATGGCATCACCAGTTCCACCAGTTTGTCTTTTTCAATGGGTACAGCGTCCCATTTCCAATCGCTTTTTCCGGACCAGGTTTGTTTCTTATAATCAAAGGGAACATATCCCACCTGACTACCTACTGAATCGCGAAATTGCCCGGTGATCTTATAGGTCAGGTAACCGGAAAGAAATACATATTTATAAGTTTTATTCCAGATATCCGGTTGGTAAGTCTGAATCCAGTTCAATTCCGCTTCAGATTGCAAATAGCGCACTGTTTCGGTCATACCAGCTATCTTGAAAAGGAGTCCCCACAATCCTCCCACCGGTTTTAGCCCGCTGGTGCGACGCTGGTCGAGCCAGATAATGGCAGGGCGCAACGGATTGCCCTGTTTATCCAGATTGATAACGGTGCTGCGTTGGGTGGTGATTGCCAGTCCGGCAATGGATTTTTTGTCAATCTTATTTTCGGCCCATAATTTATGACAGGCTTCGCATAGGGATTTCCAAAAATAATCTGGATCCTGTTCAGCCCAACCATTTTCAGGAGATTTGTAAGGTTCGATCTCTACTTTCGATTTGGCAAGCAAATTTCCTTCCAGGTCGAAAACTAATGCTCGCACACTTTGTGTTCCATTGTCGATAGTCAATAATAGATCCGCTGCCATATCATTCTCCTCAAATATGATTTAATCCATTATAGATTCAAACTTCCGGAATTGAGTAACATTCATGCCAAAGACGCAGGTAATTGGATTGTTCTTGTGCCCATTCAATCTCTGACCACCCCAACTCTTGTTGGACAATACTTTTAATTTGTGGCAGCAATGTCTTACCCCCTTCCGCACAAATTAATCCCAGACGGGTACGCCGTAGCATCAGATCTGATAAATGTTGAACCATCTCATGGCGTGCAGCCCAACGGATCTCTCCGAGTGTGAAAGGTGTGGAGAATAGGGGTTTGAGTTCATCTGAGGGGATTTCAGCCAAAAAATCTGCAAAGGAAAATCCTAAAATACCGCTCAAACGTTCTTGCATTACAACTCCCAATTCCTTTGACATTTCCGAGAAAATGCCATCATGGTTTGGTAATCTTCTGGAAGGATGTCTTGGAAGGTTGGGTCTGATATGCTTGAGCATATCAGAAGCCATGCGTTGGAAAGTGGTCAGTTTACCACCTGCGATAGAGAAAAGATTGTCATCCACAAATATTTTATGAGTACGCGAAGCCTTTGAAGGTGCTATCGCACCCATTGAAATGATCGGGCGTAATCCAGCAAAGGAAGAAATAATTTCTTTTTCACCAACATCTACTTCTGGGAAGAGTTTGTTAACAGCCTCTAACAGGTAATCCATCTCTTTGGCGGTCATAAAAGGTTCAGGCTTCTCTCTTTCGAATATTTCGGGATGATCCAGATCGGTGGTACCAACCATGGTCATACCTTGCCATGGGATGACAAATAATGCCCTGCCATCAACCGGGTGAAATATGGTGAAAGCTTGGTTTACGGGCACCTTTGCTGATGCAAACAAGATATGACTACCACGTAGTTTGCGGATCACTTTTTCCTCGACCATTTGAGTGCGCAGTTCATCCGTCCAGGGACCGGTAGCATTGATGACAAGTCTGGCGGGAATTTCGACTTGCTGCTGGTTAACCAAATCGCGAACCTGCAAGGCGCTTACCAATCCTTTCTGATCCTTTAGTAAATTTTCCACTTTGCAATAATTGAGAGCAGTACTTCCTGCGTGGATACCTTCCTGAAGTACCCGCCATACCAGGCGAGCGTCATCTACTTCAGCATCAAAATAATAAAGCGCTGAACGCAAGCCATTCGTATCTAGTTCATGGAATTTTTGTTTGCGATCTCGATCCGAATATTTTCCATGTTTCCATTTTTTACCAAACAGGTCGTAGAGCGCGATCCCAAATTCAAAGAAGGATGGATTGTATTTGTAGCGTTCATAGACTGGTAAAATGAACTCCAGCGGTTTGACCAGGTATGGATATTGCCTCTGAAGATGCTCACGCTCCTGTACTGATTCACGCGTGACGTTAAACTGTCCGTTTGCCAGATAGCGCAACCCTCCATGCACTAATTTTGAAGAACGGCTGGAAGTGCCAAAGGCGAAATCATTTTGCTCAAGCAGCAGCACTTGATAACCCATTGCTGCCAAATCACGAAAAATACCCGCCCCGGTGATGCCTCCACCAATGATAATAACATCCCATTTTTCATTGACTGTATCAGGGAGGTTTCGATCAGTTTTTTTGATAGGCATGTTAATGCTCCAGGTATAACTTGCCGGAATTCATCAGCCCTTGCGGGTCGAAAGTACGATAGAAGCTCTGCATAGCCTGCATGCCCAACTCACCTTTTTCGGATTGCAGGTAAGGGCGGTGGTCAATACCTACACCATGTTGATGACTGATGGTGCCGTGGTGCTTGACGATCACTTCACTGGCTGCTTTTTTCAATTTCTTCCAGCGTTCCAGGGTTTGCTGTGGGTCAGCGGTTCGCCGGAATAGATAGGTCACGTATAAGCTTGCCCCATCGGTGTACATATGAGAAAGATGGCTGAATACAATCAGTTTTTCATTTTCATATTGCAATCCGTTGAACAGGGCATTTTCAACTTCATCTTTTACATCAGCCACGTTAGACCAGGGGAAAACTGATTCCAGCGTATCCAACGCGTACCCGCATTCCCATAGATTGTTGCGTAAGTAAGGCGTGGTAAAACGTGAGTCATACCACATCTTTCCGACATAATTTTTCTCAACAAAACCATGATGCCGTCTGGCGATGTGCTGTACCTGGCGCAGGGTACTTTTGGCGCCACTTGCCAATCCCGTGATACCGAATAGCATCATGCAGCGCTCTTCCCCCATACCGATCAGGCGCAGCCCTTTATCAGCCAGATTTACCAGCTTTTCCTTCCCGGAAAGCTGTAAGGTGGTTTCTGTTTCAAACTTATCCAGCAGACGTAACATCGATACATCCAGCCGTGATTGCACCATTTCACGCAGGGTGATAAAACCGCTTTCCCAATCAGGAAAAAAGACCGCATAGAAATGTTCGAATTCGGGGAGAGGTGAAATACGAATCGTGGCTTCGGAAATGATGCCCATGTGTCCTTCCGATCCCAAAGCAAAATGTCGTAGATCAGGACCGGCTGCCGAAGCTGAAAAAGACGGCATTTCAAAATGACCTTGTGGCGTATGCATACTTCCACCCAGGAAGAGCTGTTCGATCCTGCCGTAGTAATAACACTGCGTGCCTACCGAACGGGATGCAATCCAGCCGCCCAGGGTGGAAAATTCGTGCGACTGCGGGTAGTGTCCGAAACGAAAACCATGTGCAGCTAACGCATCTTCCATATCCGGACCGCGCACGCCGGCGCCGAAAGTTGCACGATTGCTGATTGCATCCAGATCCAATAATTGATTATATTTCTCCATATTCACGGTCAGGGTAGGTGGATTGCTGAAATCAACATTGATATGTCCAACCACTGAGGTTCCTCCACCGTATGGGATCACATTGAACTTTTCCTTCTTTGCCAGTGTCAGGATATTCTCAATGTCTTCTTTTGAGGTTGGTTGGGCAACTGCATCAGGAAAATATTCGACGATGCCGTGACGTAATGCCACCCAATCCGGAAAACTCTGTCCGCGGGAGTGACGAATGCGTAATTCAGCATCGCTATTAAACAGCGGATGCTCGGGAAGGCGTGATTCGGGGACGCTCTTGATCACAGATGCTAGTTCGGCGTCCTTGATCCGCTCTCCCTTGCCTACGATCTTTTCGACAAATGTCTGGGCGCTTGGCGCAAAATGGTAGTGGTATTCTTCTCTTCCCCAACCGTTCCAACGTTTCATTTTTCTTTCTCCTCTGGAAGGGACTGCTTCCAGTAAGTAATGCTGTCTTTCATCATTTGTTGCGTACGATTGAAAACATCCTGTGCGGATTTTTTTTTGGTGAATTTCAAGATATCTCGATAGAAATCCTCCGAAGCCTGCCTTGCAGTTGCTTGCTCAAAATAGCGTTCTGCCATTTGCAGGTAGACCTGATCAAAACCATTCAAGATCAGTAAAAAAACTGGATTGTTCGAGAGCAGTGCTGTAGTTTTATGCAACTCCCAATCCATTTTTCCCACCTCAAAAGCATTTTTCGAAATGGGGATCATAGTACGGAGGAGTGCGATCAACTGCGCGGGTTCGTGCTGACATGCGGCGGAAAAATAAGTAGGTGCCAATAGTAGACGCACCTGCAGCAAACTTTCTATCATGTGCATAGATACAGATGCATTGGTGTTGGCAATGGCATTCAGTACATTCAAATTGCCTTCTTCCAGATAGTTCTGCACGCGGGTGGGTTTGCCCTGGTGAACTTCCACCCAGCCATCTCTGCGCATGCGCTGAAGAGCTTCACGCAGGGTAGGGCGGGTTACCCCCAGCATCTCACATAATTCTCTCTCCGATGGCAGATTGGAATCGATCGGATAAGTGCCTTGTAAGATAGCTTCGATCAGGCGCCTCTCGGCAAAATCAGTCGGTCGTTCAGGTGGTTTCCAATTCATAAGTTTAACTGGTAAGTGGTCTTACCAGTTAAAGGATATATTTTTTCAAGGTAGGAATTATGTATCGAATGTCACAGGGTAATATGGAGGATTGTCATAAATCAAGCAATTCTTCGATTGCTCTAAGCAGGGATTTGGCTGTGCGGTGATCGAATAAAGCGGTTTTCTGACTCCGGTCCAAGTGTAGGGGTGTTAGATAATGATTGATAAATTTCCTGAATAACAGCAGGGCAGGCTCTTCTTCGTAGTCTGCTATCATCATAGCTAGTTGTTCCTGGATCAATGCATAAACTTCAGCATTCGCTATTTCATGCCGGTCTCTCATGGAGAACAACCATGGGTTGGCAATGGCGGCTCTGCCGATCATGATGCCATCACATCTTGTTTCTGCAAGCATAGCATGGATGTCATCCACACGCTTTACATCTCCATTACCGATCACCGGAATGGAGATCTCTTTTTTGATTTCCCGGATAGCGTCCCAGTTGGCTTTCCCTTGAAAACCCTGTTGGCGCGTGCGCCCATGCACTGCGATCATCGCACCACCGTGCGTTTCGATCAGATGTGAGATTTCCAGATAGTTAGAGTGGCTTTCATCCCATCCCAGGCGTATCTTGGCAGTGATGGGTATGGATAAGGTGTTTGTTAATCGGTCGAATATCTCAGCGATCTTTTCCGGTTCCAATAGTAAACCGGCTCCCGCCCCGCGATTCGCTACCCGGGCTACTGAACAACCAATGTTGATATCGATAAAATCCGGTTTGAAACGTGTCAGTTTTTGCGCTGCGGCGACGACGGCATTCGGATCAGCATCATAGACTTGGAATCCAATAGGGTGTTCTTCTTCCCTCACGGCTGCGAGCTTTCGCCGGAAAAGGATGGAATGGTTCAGCACGTCTTGAGCATTGATAAATTCGGTATAGCACAAAGCGGCTCCCTGTCTGCGCAGGATACAGCGAAAGGCGGAATCGCTGATGCCATCCATGGGCGCCGCCACCAGTACGCTGTTAACTTCAATGTTCCCAAATTGGAATGAAGAAAAGGGTAACTTTTTTCCCATCCTCTGCAAACTACGGGTGCACGTTTGCTGCAATGGCTGCCAGGTGTTCCGGGCTGGTCCCACAGCAGCCACCGATGATAGCTGCTCCCGCTTTGACCCAGGAAGGTGCCTGTGCTCCCATCTCTGCAGGAGTGATAGAATATATAGCATCTCCCATTTCATCCAGGGTTGGCAGCCCCGCATTAGGTTTGAACCATACCGCTTTGTCGGTTACGGATACTAATTCCTGCAAACAGGAAAGATTGTTTTCCAGGCTCTTGCCGCAGTTGATGCCAAGGGCAGCCAGATCGAAATCTGCTAATTCCTGTGCCATCTTGGTGGGGGATGTACCCATCATGGTTTTAGTTCCACGATCGTAGCTGAAGGAACAGATGATTGCAAGCTCACAAACTGAAAGTGCTCCTTGAATGGCAGCCCGAGCTTCGTTGATATCAAACTGGGTCTCGATCAACAGGAAGTCCGCTCCTGCATGTGCCAGTGCCTTGGCTTGTTCGGCATAGGCTTGTTGTGCTTCGTCGATTTCCAGTAATCCGAGCGGTTTCAGCATCTGTCCCAGCGGACCCATGGAGCCAGCCAGCAAAACTTCTTGTTCTCCAATCGCTTTTCTTGCAATCTCAACTGCTTTATGATTGACCGTGTTCACTTCATTGCCCAGTCCACCGTGCTCCAAGCGGAAATGGTTAGCGCCAAAAGTGCAGGTAAGCAGGATATTTGCTCCAGATTCGAGAAAATCATTGTGTAGTTGTTGGATGGCATCTGGATTTTCCAGCACCCAGGTTTCAGCAGCTTTTCCTTTGTCCAATCCGCGTGATTGCAGATTCGATCCGGTGGCACCATCGGAGATCAATGTTTTATGCTCATCGATATAATTGATCAATTCAGTTGTTTTCATCAAAGCACCTTTTTACCTCAAAATAAATAGAATTTGACCAGGCTGATGATCACTCCAGCCAAGATCAGCCAGATCGTTTCGACCTCATATTTCCATAATAAGAACAGTCCTACCACGGCAATTCCCAGAGTAAGGATGTCTATGATCGCCGTTTGGAAGATGCGCACTGCAACTACCAAGATCAGAGCGATTACCCCAATGGTTACGCCCTGCAGGAAGTAGTGCAAAATACCTCCCTTTTTGATGTTTGTTAGCCATTTACTGGTGAGAAATACAATAAAAAATGATGGGATGAAAATACCTATCGTAGCAATAACAGCACCTCCGTAACCAGCCACCTGGTAGCCGATGAAAGTAGCTGCCGAAGAGACCGGTCCGGGAGTGATCTGTCCAACGGTGATGGCATCCACCAGTTGATGCTGTGTCAGCCAATGAAAATTATTGACTACATCATTTTGGATCAATGCTAGCAGGGCTAAACCACTGCCAAATAAAACTGCGCCTGTTTTCAGAAAATACAGAAAAAGTTTAAGCAAAGAATTGGAAGGATTGGTGGCAGCCACCAGTACTCCTCCTGGGAGTATCGGCATAAAGAACAATACCATCAATTTGTGCTTCTGTGACGGCCGTAGGTTCAACAATATCCACACGACCCCGGATAGCAAGATCACCAGCGTCTCGTTCAATCCCAATAATGCGGCTGCCAGAAAACCAACGAATACAATCATGGCTTTCCAGTTTTTGATGGAGCCTTTGCCCAACCGATAAGCAGAACTGATGATGATGCTGATTAATAGAGGATTGATGGCATAAAAGATCGCTTCCACTTGTGGAATGCTGCCATATTTGGCATAAAGCACACCCATCAGTAAACTGAGAAAGAACGATGGAAAGATATAAAAAAGTCCAGCAGTCAGTAGACCCGGTAATCCTGCTCTGGCATAACCAAGGTGCAATGCCATTTCGGATGCGTTCGGACCAGGGATGAGATTGGTAGCTGCCAACATATCAAGGAAGTGTTCCTGCTCAACCCATTTACGTTTGTGAACGGTTTCCTGCTCCATCAGGGCGATATTGGAAGGAGGACCACCGAATCCGATGGTCCCCAGTTTTAGAAACAAAAGCGCTATTTCGTATAGATTATTTTTTCTATTCATGAAATGTTAATTCTGTAATGCTTTCCATACTTTTTCAGGAGTAAGTGGCAGGTGGTGCGGCCATACACCGGTGGCATTATGGACGGCATTCACCAGGGCAGGTGCCACTCCGTCGATCGAAATCTCGGCAACGGATTTAGCGCCAAAAGGTCCGCTTGGCTCATCTGTCTGTACAAAAATGACATCGCAAGGTGGCATTTCATCCGCTAGATAGGTATAGTAATTCTTGAACTGTGCATTCATGATTTGCCCTTTTTCATCAATGTAGGTTTCTTCGGAGTGGGCAAACCCTAATGCCTGTGCCATACCGCCTTCCACCTGACCGGCAGCGGTGATGGGATTGATGACCCGACCACAATCCACTACCATCAGCAAGCGCTCGACCTTGATCTCCCCGGTCTCCGTATCCACCGTCACTTCCGCAAATTGGGCAGCTGTGGGCGGGGGACTGACATAGCTGAGGTGTGACGCGGTTGCCATGATCTGATGTTGGTTCATTTGGTGCAGGCTGCTTAAAGCCACATCTTGAAAGCTGACTGATTTACCATTGGGCGCGATCACGTTGTGGTCTTTCAGTTTCAATTCTTCGGGCTTTTCCCATTTCAACATCAGGGCAGCATGTTCCTGGATCTGTTTCTTGATCGCTAGGGCAGTTTTCTTCACTGCGCCACCGCTGATATAGGTGGTAGAGCTGGCATAAGCACCTTTGTCGAAGGGGGTGAAATCCGTGTCGGATGAATAGACGATGAAATCTGAAACTGGGATGTTCAGAACTTCAGCAGCGATCTGCGCCAGAATAGTATCCGACCCGGTGCCGATATCGGTAGCACCTAATAGTAAGTTGAATGATCCATCATCATTCATCTTGAGGGTAGCAGCCGCCATATCCAATCCCGCTATACCGCTGCCGTGCATGGCAATCGACATACCAATGCCGCGTTTGATCTTACTATTTTGATTCTTATACAGTTCGCGTTTTTCATAATAGCGGGTAGTCTTCAAACCGATGTCCACACATTGGGATAATCCAGAGGTTGCCAGCGATTGATCGAAACCTTCGCGCCCTTCGCCTAATTTCTTCGCCATATGCATGGGTTCACCCAGTTTCAACCAATTCTTGCGTTTGAATTCCACCACATCCAGTCCCAATTTTTCGGCAACTTCTTCCATCATCACTTCCAGTGCAAATAACTCTTGCATAGTACCGTATCCGCGGTAGGCTCCGGCAGGGGGGGTGTTGGTGTAAACCACATCACAGATGAAGCGCGAATTGGGTGCATTGTAAAGGGTCAAACCCTTGAAACCACCTACCATGCTCACGGTTAACCCATGTGAACCATATGCCCCTGTATCTCCGATCAATTTCAATTCAACTGCGGTGACAATATCACCTTTGATACCGATCTTATAGTGAATGAAATGCTGGTGGCGGGTGCGTGCACTGGTAAATTCTTGTCGCCGGGTATATTCAAGCCTTACCGGTTTACCGGTTTGCTTGGTCAGCAGGGCGCATAGATCTTCTAGCAAGATTTCCTGTTTTCCACCAAAACCACCGCCGATGCGAGGCTTGATGACACGGATATCTTTAACAGGTATATCGATCAATGGCGCGATGATGCGACGCACGTGGAAGGGTACCTGGGTGCTGGATAGCACTACCATACGCTGATCGGGATCGAAATAGGTGATGCAGATATGCGGCTCTAGCTGCGCATGCTGCTGCTTGGGGGTGCGGAATTCACCACTGAACACATGATCTGCTTCAGCAAAGGTCTTATCCGGATCACCATTTTCAGCTTCAATATGATGAATTACATTATGGCTGGCATCGAAAATCCCCTCGGTATCATCCTCATCATGGATTATCGGTGCACCATCTTTCATGGCTTCGCGGGGATCAACCACCACATCTAGTAATTCGTAATCCACATCGATCAATTGAATGGCTTTATCGGCGATCTCCTGGGTATCGGCTGCTACTACCGCCACCCGATCTCCTACATGGCGCACCTTGTTATCCAGAGATACTTGATCATAAGGTAACGGCTGCGGGTAACTTTGACCGCCGGAAGCGTATTTCACCCGTGGTAGATCCCGGTAGGTCAGCACTGCTTGTACACCGGGTAATGCTTTGGCTTTTTCGGTATTGATCGAACGGATGCGAGCGTGTGCCACATTGCTGGTTAGCAAGGCACCGAAAAGCATACCATGCGGACGAAAATCATCCGTGAAGGCGGGCCTACCGGTTGCCAGTTTTTCTGCATCCACCTTCTTCTCAGCTTTATTGACAGCGCTGGTTTTGGACATGGAAGCCGGTGTGAATACCAGGGGAGGAAGAGGATGTTGATTGCCATCTTCGCGATAGAAAGGTTGGGGAATCTGCACATCCCGGCAGTTTTCAGGCAGGTCCAGGTAGATCGGTCCATATTCTTCCAGTTTTTCACCGCGCAGGCGAGCGGCTGCCCGCATCACACCATCCACGATACGTACATATCCGGTACAGCGGCATAATACCCCTTTCAATGCCGAGCGCACCTCTTGCTCGCTCGGGTTGGGGTTCTTATCCAGAAAAGCTTTGGCGGTCAGGATCTGTGCCGGAGTGCAGAATCCGCATTGAATGGCACCGGTTTCGATGAAAGATTCTTGCAAGGGGTGTAATTTACCATGGTCATTCATCCCTTCAAGCGTGAAAACTGAGCGATTCTGCAGATCTTTGACCTTCAACATGCAGGAGCGCATCGGTTGACCATCAAGCAGGATTGTACACACGCCACAGTCTCCTACCCGACAGCCCGCTTTAATGCTCTTTAGCTCCAAACCACGGAGAAAATCTAGAACGGTCTGATTGGGATCAGTGTTGCCCAGCCAGGCTGTTCCATTTAAAATAAATTTCAAAGTCGTTTCTTTTTCCATTACATCTCTCCGTTGATGGTATTTGATAAAATACGTTCTACCAATACAACTGTCATTTCTCTACGGTAAGCTGCACTGCCCATATAGGTATCAATAGGAATGATCGCTTTACTGAACTTATCACTGATAATCTTTATCAGAGGGGCACCCAGCAACTTGCCAGCTATTTCCTTGGAATAATCAGCCAGAAAATAAGGAGACTTCGAAACACCAGTTGCAGTGATACGGAGTTTTTCGATCATCTCTCTATTGAACTTGACATAGGCGATCACTGAGACAATGGGCTGCCCACGGGGCGTATTGCTGACTTTATCATATGTCAGCAAATCAGCTTCATCCAGATCAAGTTGAAGCTCTTTGAATTCCTTGAGTAAATCCGCTTCATTTTCAAGCAATGTGGTTAATGGCAATTTTTTTCCGTTTGTTAGGGAAGTCATTGGATTGATGGCGATCAATCCTGCCACCCATTCTGAAAAACTGTTTTTTGCACGTAGGGATGTTAGAAAATTTGTTTCCACTCTCTCTTGATAGGTGATTTGTCTGAGTAATCCTTGCAGGACAGAGGGTAAATCTTTTTGTGTATAAATTGTCTCAAGTGTTTCTGTACAGGTGATCGTCGATTTCATTATTTTCTCCAGGATTTTCTCAATGTTAATTATACGGATTTAATCGGAATAATCGTCTGATTTAGTACGAGTATCGCAAATAAAATTTGAAATATTTTTGTTTGGGGTCAAATGAAAAGTTTGGGTGAAATTGACAAGGAGCATTTTTTGAAAACCTATCGTTTTACGAAAACACTCCTTCTCTACTAGGAAGGAGTGTTGGTGGCGGGAGCGACGGGATTCGAACCCGCGATCTCGGCCTTGACAGGGCCGCATGTTAAGCCACTACACCACGCCCCCGTGATGTGGAAAACAGTTTAACACAGGATAAAAACAACGTCAAGTTTTAGTTTTTCCCGAAGATCAATTCGTGATGGTGGTCAGCCCAATCGCAAATTTCCTCTTCCTTGAACCACAGGGCAATCTCGCGATTGGCAGTTTCAAGAGAATCCGACGCGTGTACTAGATTGCGGCTGGTCAATAAAGCAAAATCGTGCCGGATGCTGCCGGGAGCAGCTTCCAGTGGATTGGTCTTCCCAACCGTTTGCCGTACCGCTTCAATGGCATGTTCACCTGCCCATATCATAGCCATGGTGGGCGCTGAGGTGATGTATTTAACCAGACCGTTATAAAAGCTTTTTCCTTTGTGTTCTTGGTAGTGTTTTTCTGCTAATTCTTTATTGACCAGTAACATCTTGGCAGCAATAAGTTGTAGTCCCCTTGCTTCGAAACGGTTGATAATAGAGCCGATCAATTTACGTTGCACTCCATCAGGTTTTATCAGTACCAAGGTTTTCTCAAAGGCTTCTTCCATGCGTTCTCTTTTCTAGGAAAATGAAATTTCTTCAGCTTTTCGAAATGCCTGCAAAGCTTTTTCTTTTTGGTTCAGTTTCAGGTAAGCTCTTCCTAAAACGAACCATGCTTTTGGCTCGTGGGAGAGCAATATACTGTGTTGCTCAATTAGATGAACGATTTCTTCCAGATGATATTCATTTTCTACCAATTGATCCAATTTCTTGATAGCAAACTGAAAGTTTTCACCTTCAATGGCTTTTGTGGTTTGCTGAAAGAGAAGAATATTATCATCGCTATCTACGATCTCTCGAGTATCTTCCAGATTGGAGTGTGGTGCTGCTGCAGGTTCGTTCTCCATTTTCAGCCAGTGAGATGAGATCGCCTCAGATTCCGGTTCAGATATAGCGGGAATATCGTGATCTACCATGCCACTTTCCAAATGAGGTTGTTCAAGGTCGGGTAGGGGTATTTCAGTTCGTTCTTCTATAGCGGGGTCGGTTAAAGGAAGATCTTCTTGCGCTGTAGCTGGGTCATCAAAGATCCAACCTGGGATATCATCGGTTGTTTGATTTGATGGAATGGTTGGTTCATTCTGGATGTTGGTTTCCACACCGGGTTTGTCAAATTCCTCCATCTCATTTTCCGAATGGACAGATTCTTCATTCTCCATTTCTACAATGGGAATTTCCGCAGTTTTTTCTTTTTCATTGTTCAATCGAGTTTCGATTACACTATCCCAATCAATATCTGAAACCAGCTTTGTTTCAGAAGACCAGCCGCTGGGAGTTTCCCAAATTTTATCGATTTCAGCTTGCCAATTGAAGGTTTCCAGGTTAACAGAAGATTTCTTCCCATCATATTTATCTAGCACAACGGCGATGTCGGGCACATCTTCAACAGTATTGATCTTCGCACCCACATAAAGAAAATAAGGATCCACATCGATCAAGTGTTGGTGAAATGCCTCAGTGTCCATGGCATCCGAAGTATTGGGAAGGGTTTCATAAGCAATGCGATTGGCGGTGAAATTGAATGGGGCCTGACCAATGATCTCGATCGCTTTTTGAACCGCTTCGATTTTTTCACCCTTTTTCAACAAAGCGTCTGCCAGTTGTTCTTTGAAATCAATACGATTGGGATTAGTCTGAAGACCGATGCGTAGTTCTGCTATGGCTTGTGGATAAAGGGAACTACGCAGATACATGTTAATCAACGCACCACGTGTCAGCCGGATGGATTGGGGTTCAATACCATCTTTTTTTAGATGCAGTCGCTTCAGTTCTTCTTTAATCACTGCATTAGTGGGTTGGAACTCGAAAGCACGTTCCATATGCATAACCGCTTCATCAAGTTGGTTATTAACTTCTGCAATGAAACTCATTCCGATATGAGAAACGAAATCGGAAGGGAACACATCTAACACTTTATTGAATACGAAGGTGGCACTCTCATAGGCACCTTTTTCCATGAGAGTTTTCCCGAGTAATCGGTAGCATTGAATATATTTGGGAAAAGTTTGAAAGATACTCCAGCAGTGTTTTTGGGCTTGCTCAAGGTTTCCGTTCTGAATTAATGCTTCAATTTCTTGGATATATTTTCTTAAAGGAATCCTTGACATAGTTGCCCATCCCAATTTCTATTCTCCCAAATAATCTCTTAATTTGCGGCGGATAGTTGGATGACGTAAGCGGCTGAGTGCCTGTGCTTCGATCTGGCGCACGCGCTCACGTGTCACACCCATTTTCCTGCCGACTTCTTCTAGCGTGTAAGCCTGCCCATCCAATAATCCATAACGGAGTTGCAAGATACGCACTTCACGTGGTGGGAGTGTATTTAATATTACATTAAGATGCTCTTTTAATAAATTATATGTTGCGGTCTCGTCAGGGGCAGGAATTTCATCATCTTCGATAAAATCACCCAATACGGAGTCATCTTCATTGTCAGTAGGTGTCTCCAATGAAAGTGGGCGACGTGATACTTTGATCATATTCTCCACTTTCTTAGGGGTTACGTCCAATGCCTCTGCTAGTTCGTCAATGGAAGGATCGCGCCCTAGCTTTTGGGTCAATTGATGTTGAATACGCAGTAATTTATTGATCTGATCACCCATGTGTACTGGTACACGGATAGTGCGTCCTTGATCAGCGATTGCACGTGTTACAGCTTGCCTGATCCACCAAGTGGCATAAGTGCTGAATTTATGCCCTCTACGGTAATCAAATTTCTTAGTAGCCCGGATGAGCCCGATATTTCCTTCCTGAATCAGGTCAAGAAAAGGAACCCCACGTCCCATATATTTCTTGGCTACGCTGATTACCAAACGTGAGTTGGCAGTTACCAGATGTTCGCGCGCTTCCCAACCATCTTCGATCAGATCGCGCAATTCACTACGGCGGTTGGTGTTTACATTTCCTTTTGCTAGTTCCTCGCGTGCCATCCGCCCACGCTCAATGCGTTGTGCCAGATCCACTTCTTCATCTGCGGTTAGCAGGGGAACGCGACTGACTTCTTTGAGGTACAATCCGATGGTATCATCAGTATCGATATGGCGTAGATCGTCAATATCTACGTCAATATCATCTTCTTCATCAGCAGGTTCCCGGTCTTCATCTTTCAACAGGTCTTCTTCAGTGGGTTCAGGGATACTTTCATCATCCTCAATGTAAGGGATGCCCGCACTCATAAGAGTTGCAAATGCTTCTTCTAATTGTCCTAAATCTTGTTCCGCATCGGGAAAGAAATGCAAAATATCATCATAGGTTACATATGATTTTTGTCGACCGAGTTCGATAAGTCTGGCAATTGCAGAGTAACCAATGACATCCTCATCATCTTCCAGAACGTTAATTTTGCTGTTTGCCATAAATAATAATCTACCTTTTTTATAACAAAATTATGGCACGCAAAAATAAATACTCTTAATGAGCATACCTTTTTTCAAAACAAAAATCAATAATACTTTCGTTTTATAGAATTTTTTAACAAATTTGCGTGCTGCGCAACGATTTACTATACACAATTGGAATGTAAAAGTCAACAACCAATTATTGAGGGTGTTGAAAAACATGTTAAAAATTGTAAAACCACTCGGTTTTTAGCCAAATATGGTGGTTTACAGAAGAAAAACTACGGAAAATCCGAAAAATATGACTTTTTCCACACCCTCAATTATTGATAGATTTGTTATAGATTATAGGGTTTTTATCAATTGAATAAAATATGTGGGCAGTAATGCTTCGATATGACAATTTTCATGTGAAAAGGGATGTTTGAAGTCCAACTTGTGTGCATGTAAATAGAAATGTTCTGTCAAATTTTGATCAACCACTGTATTTCCTGGTTTGCTTTCTTGAAAACCATAGAACTTATCTCCCCATATTGGATATCCTTGCGAAGATAAATGGGCTCTGATCTGATGAGTGATGCCGCTGTGAATTTGCACTGCCAGACAGGTGCATTGTGTAAAACGATGAACTACTTTTGCTCTAGTCAGAGCTGGCTTTCCATTTACTTCATCTGGAATCGTATGGTGGGAACGGTCACCATTCTTGCGTAAAGGGTTGCTGATCTCAATTTCATCCCAATCCGGATTGCCAAGGACGACGGCAACATATTCTTTTTCGACAACGTGTTTTTGAAATTGTTCATTTAATATCCGATGAGCCATCGCGTTACGTGCGAAAATGATCGCGCCGCTGGTTTCTTTGTCCAGACGATGTACCGTCCAAACCTTACCATATTCGGAGGAGAGAATATCTTTCAAACATGCCAAAGAATGATCATATCCATCAGCGATCGTCCGTAGTCCGCTAGGTTTATTAACAGCAATTATCTGTTCGTCCAAATAAAGAATCGAGGGACCTGATTCTGCATTGCTCATAACTTACTCTGCTTTATAATCAATCAAATCCATTCAACAAGCGAGGAAACAAAATGTTCATTATAATTGTACATGTTTCGGTAAAAAATAGTTGCATATCAGACTTTATAGACCAGACCAATCTAAATGCAGCTGCCAGTCTAAAAGAAGCCGGCATCAGTTTTTTTGATGTTATTCAACGTGATGATGACCCTTCAAAATTCCTGATTATCGAAGTATATAATGATGAAGCAGCCAATCGTGCCCATAAAAATACCGAACACTACCAAAAATGGCGCGATTCAGTAGCTGATATGATGGCAGAATCGCGTTACAGCGAAAAATATCACGAGGTTTTTCCACCGCTTGAATTCTGGCAGAAACCGACGGAAAGAGCATGAGTAAAAACCTGCGTTTTAATTTTTCAACTTCTGATCGTATCGTTTTTGGCTGGAATTCACTTAAAGAATTACCTGCCATTGCATCTGTGTATGGCAAACATATTCTTTTACTTCATTCCAAAAGTGTAAGTGAGATAGATCATATAAAAATTTCTCTTACATCGGTTGGTTGTGATGTAATTGATCAGAGTTTCAGCGGAGAACCTACCGATTTGTCTTTACAGGCATTGTTGGATCAATATCGTGACAAAAGAATTGAGGTATTAATCGGGGTGGGAGGGGGTAGTGTGTTGGATGCTGGTAAAGCTCTATCTGCATTATTGATAAATCCTGGAAATCTAATGGATTATCTGGAAGTGGTTGGGAAAGGAATGAAATTGACCCGATCCCCTCTACCCTTTATAGCAATTCCTACCACAGCCGGTACCGGCACCGAGGTGACCAAAAACGCGGTTATTAAGGTGGAATCTCAGCATGTCAAGGTGAGTATGCGTGATGTTGCCATGATCCCTCGTGTGGCATTGGTAGACCCTGCATTGACCCGCAGTGTTTCTTCCGCTGTAACGGCATCCACAGGGATGGATGCATTTATCCAGGTCATTGAGCCCTACTGCTCAAGTGATGCCAATGCCATGGTAGATCTTTTCTGCCGGGCTGGAATCTCAATGGCGGCACGTGCTCTACCGCTGGCATACCTTGAACCACATAACCGTACGGCACGCGAGCAGATGGCATGGGTCAGTCTGCTGGGAGGATTATCATTAGCAAATTCTAAATTAGGAGCAGTGCACGGATTTGCCGGACCAATAGGCGGGATGTTTGATTTACCCCACGGCGTGATCTGTGCATGCTTGCTGCCGCAAGTATTTCGGATGAATGCCAGTAAAGTACAAGCTACAGGGGATGTAAACTTGATATCTCGCTTTGAAGATATTGCTGCATGGGTATTACCGGATGGCAGACATAATATTCAAGATGCCGTAGATTGGTTTATAGCTTTAAATGAGACATTATCGATTCCACGCCTGGGTACGCTTGGTATTCGTCAGACAGATTATTCCCGTATCATTGAAAAATCATTGGCATCCAGCAGTATGAAGGGTAATCCCGTTCGACTTACTGAGAAAGATCTCCAAATCATCCTGAAAAATTCATAAGAGGTGGTTCCATACCTCTTATGAATTGATCTGCTAGAAAAAATCCCAAGCATTTCATGGGTGGTCTTGATCAGAGTACCCTGTATGGTTCCCAGAATTTGAATATCGATTATTCAATTGCGTGAATTGATTTATAAGATGGCAAGCCCTCAACTGCATCGGCTTGTTTCACAGCATCTACAATAGCCTGAGCTACCATATCTACTGCAAAGGCTCCCACGATGTTCACATCACATTTTTTCTTGCCTGTTGATAATGCAAAGATCGTGTCGCCATCCTGCATGGTATGAGCAGGACGAATAACCCGTGCCAATCCATCTTGTGCCATTTGAGCGACCTTGTTGATTTCTTCCTTGTTCAACGAGGCGTTGGTAATGACCGCTCCGATCACCGTGTTGGTATTGGCGGCAATGTTCAAGATCGTTTTTCCGATCATACTGCGCATGGTTTCCTGTGTATTGGCAAAATATTCCGTATCTCCGATTTGGATGGGTCCTTTCTTGATAGA
>JAAZNC010000006.1 GCA_012798455.1 Chloroflexota bacterium
GGAACAACAGCAGCGAGGGAAGCATGGCACACGAACACTTCATCGAGACGGGGGAAGGTACCTTTTATGGGGAATACATCTATGATCAGATCATTCCGCAGGATCACTTTTTTCGCAAGTTGAATGAAATGCTGGATTGGCACAACTATTCCAAGAAAATGATGCGCTGGTATCAAGGTAGAGCACAATATGGACGCCCAATGGGGAACCAAGGGCAAGCACAGTATGCCAGGTCCTGACGGTACAAAAACCAGGCAGGTCAAGTTCTTTTATGGCTATAAAGCCCATGTCAGTTTGAATGCGGAGAATCATTTGATCACCTCCGTCATTGTCACCCCTGGCAATGCCTTTGATGGACATTTCTTGCCCGATTTGATCACCAAAGACCAGAAACAGGGCTTACCGGTTGGGATCGTGACGGCTGATCGAGGCTATGATGACATTCAAAACCATCTCCACTTACAGCAGCAGGGCATTCACTCTGCCATTTGTCTGCATACCTATCGCACCCACAAGAAAGATGTCAATAAGCAGGTATGGGTTGCTTTGAAAACCAAGCCCACCTATCAGCAGGGCTTGCGCGAATGGTATAAGATCGAACGCAAGTTTGGAGAATGCAAACGCCAACATGGACTGGAACGCTGTCGTTGTCGGGATCTGGAACGCTATGAGATACAGGCTAACTTGACTGCCATCACCTTGAATCTCAAACGTATGGTCAAGCTGTTATATGGAGTCAATCTGAGAAATCCTGCTCTTGTTTAGGGTGAAGTGTGCCTGGTGAGCGATAGTGACTCGAATAGAAGCAAAGAGTATAAAACCGGTCAGGGTTGATCTGCCAGATATCATTCAGATAGAGGGTATTGCGTTGAAAAATCCTCATTCTTTCTGGTTCTTTCCAAATTTCCTCTATTTTTCCACAGCTTCCTAATAAGATAAGCCTATTATTACCCATGCTTTTACTTGACACTATATTAATTATATGTATTTATTACTCAATATTATTCAACTGTACTATTGTAATACTTATTATTTTCCTTATTATTGTTATAATTACTAAAGTTTCAATCAAATAATGGAGCCCGATGATCACAAATCTCAAAAAGATCTACCATGATTTTCCAAAAGGTTTTTGGACAGTAATGTTTGGATTGTTCATTGATAATATTGGAAGTTCACTGCTCTTTCCTTTTCTCACACTATATATTACTCAACGCTTTGGAGTCTCTTTGATTGATATCGGTTGGATCCACGTTGTCAGCACCATGGTAAACATGGTTGGCACCAGCGTTGGTGGAGCACTGGCTGATAAATTTGGCCGGAAAACGATCGGACTTATAGGATTGTTCGGCAGCGCCCTGATCACAATCCCTTTGGGTTTGACCGGGAGTTGGGGTATATTCATCATCTTTAATTTATTGACTTCGTTCATGGGGCACTTTGCCAGTCCCGCTTTTCAAGCATTGATTGCCGATCTATTGCCCTCTGAAAAACGTTCTCAGGGATATAGTGCCATGTATGTGATCGGCAATCTTGCAGCTGCCATTGGGCCAATGTTGGGTGGGTTGCTAGCGACACATTCTTTCATACTGCTTTTCATCGTTGATTGCATCTTGAGCGTCGGGACGGGGATCTTTCTAATATTCAGAATGCCAGAAACACAACCACAGGAAGCCGAGCGTGTCCAAAAGCAGAATCTACGTGAGACCTTTGCCGGGTATGGAAAGGTGATGCACGACCGCGTGTTTGTAACACTGGTAGTCCTCATCGTCATGACCATGTTGGTTTACATGAATTGCAACACGACTCTATCGGTGTATCTAAATCGCCTGTATGGCATTAGCGCCAAGCAATTTGGGTATCTATTGACCCTGAACGCAGGTATGATCGTATTGTTCCAGTTCACTGTTACTCGTCTTACTGCAAAATTCAAACGATCTGTGATGATGTTCATCGGCACCATGCTGTATGCAGCAGGTTTCAGTATGGTAGGTCTCGGGAATACCTATACACATTTCCTCATCGCATTTGCAATCGTCACCGTAGGCGAATTGATCAGTTCCCCATTGTATCAAAGTATGGCGGCTGAATTCGCACCCATCGACATGCGTGGACGCTATATGGCATTTCTGAACATAAGCTACAGCTTTGCAGCGGCTGCCGGACCACTAGCAGCGGGCTATGTTATGGAAACAAGCCACCCGCAATGGGTATGGTACGGAGGTGGAATGCTATGTGTTATCGCTGCGTTTGGGTTCCTGAAAACCAGAGAAAAGCCTCAAGAGTTCAAAAACGAGCGCCAAGCCGAAGTTGAAATTCTTTAATTTGATTACTGTCTTAAGTCCCTTTACTGTGAAAGCCCTTCCTTTGGGAGGGCTTTCAATTCCAGAAACTTATTTTTAGATAGCTTTGCCTTTGAATTGACTGAGATAAAGGTGATGGTAGAAACCCTGCTTATCCAGCAGCTCCTGATGAGTGCCTTGTTCAACAATCTCCCCATTATTGATAACTACCACCTTATCCGCATCACGAATGGTGCTGAGACGATGGGCGATCACAAAACTGGTACGTCCGCGCATCAATCGCAGCAGTGATTCCTGGATACGTGCTTCGGTGCGGGTATCCACGCTGCTGGTCGCTTCATCCAAGATCAAGATCGCCGGATCTGCCAGGATGGCACGGGCAATCGCCAATAACTGACGCTGTCCCTGGCTGAGGTTATTAGCACGTTCTGACAGGTCGGTCTGATAACCATGGGGGAGTTGGCAAATGAAGTGATCGGCGTCTGCCATCTCCGCTGCAGCCATACATTCCTCATCAGTCGCATCCAATCGTCCAAACCGGATATTCTCCATTACAGTATCGGCAAATAAGAAGGTATCTTGCAGCACCATGCCCAGATTGCGCCGTAAATCCTGTTTTTGAAGGGTGCGAATGTCGTGTCCATCAATGCTGATACTACCACTCTGGATTTCGTAGAAACGATTCAACAGGTTGATGATGGTGGTCTTTCCTGCACCAGTGGGTCCGACCAGAGCGATAGTTTGCCCGGCTTTTACCTGCAGATCCATATTCTTAATCACCGGTCGATTGCTGACATAACTAAAATTCACCTTTTCAAAGTGCACATCACCCCGCACTTTTTTTAATGGGAGAGCATCTGATAGATCTATGATTTCGGGAGGAGTATCAATGATCTCAAAAACCCGTTCTGCACCTGCTAAAGCAGCTTGAATGGAATTATACAAATTTGCAATCTGTCGCAAAGGAGAGATAAAATTCCGCCCATAATTGATGAAAGTAGCAATCATTCCCACACTCACCAAATTTTGTAACGCCAGCCAACCCCCCAGGCTCACCAGTACGATCACAAATAGATTTCCCAATACACTGGTTAGCGGCATCAATAACAAAGCATACGAATTGGCGTATACACCCGCATGAAAAACAGCATCATTTTGTTTTCGAAATGCAGCAATGATAGCTTCATTTCTTCTAAACGCCTTGATGACCTTCTGTCCACTAATTGCTTCCTCTGCGATGGCATTCAAACCACCCAGATTTTTCTGCAGTTCCCGAAAACCTCTACGGGTATAGCGCGCCACAAACTGGGTAAACCACAACATAATGGGCACCACGATCAGACTTCCCATTGCCAACCAAGCATTCAAGACAAACATGGTGATCAGGATGCCCGCCATGGATAGAACACTTGCCACCAATGAAGTAATATTTTGAGAAACCACCTGGTTGATGGCGTCAATATCATTGGTCAATCTACTCATCAAATTACCGGCAGGGTTGGAATCGAAAAAACGCATGGATTGGGTTTGCAGATGTATAAAAAGATCGCGTCGCAGTTCTCGCAGGGCTTGTTGGGAAATGCGTGCCATCAAACGATTAGCAATAACATTAAATAGATTACTGAGAACATACGTTAATAGCATCGCCAGAGCAACGCGCACTAAGCCTATCTTATCTCCACCTCCAATAAATCGATCAATGGCTATCCCCATCAGGTAAGGGCCCGCCAGACCAAGCAAGGTGTAGATGATGATCAATATAACCACGACACTGATACGTGCCGTGTAAGGTTTCAAATAGAGCACCAGCCTTGCCAATGATTTACGCGGGTCGCGTGCTTTTTCAATTCGACCGGGCTGGCTTGGTCGACGATGCATGCTGGAACGAAAATCAGGAGGACGATCTATCATTCCGGATCCTTTCCGGAGTGACCATTAAAACCATTCCCAAGTTGAGAATCGTAGATCTCACGATAGACAGCACTGGTTTTTATCAACTGGTCATGCTGCCCTTGGGCGATAATACGTCCTTTATCGAGCACGATGATCTTATCGGCATTGAGCACTGTACTGATGCGCTGTGCCACAATAAAAACACTACAATTATGCAGCGCAGTACGTAAACCCTCCTGAATGTGGGTTTCTGTCTCCACATCCACCGATGATGTGGAATCATCCAAGATCAGGATGCGCGGTTGACTAATGACCGCGCGTGCAATGGAGAGACGTTGTTTTTGACCACCTGATAAATTAACACCTCGCTCTTCAATATAAGTGTCATAACCTGCCGGCATTTGCATAATAAAATCATGGGCTTGTGCAATCTGAGCGGCTTGGATGATCTCCTCCTCACTAGCATCGGGTTTCCCGTAACAGATATTCTCCCGTACCGTACCGGAAAACAAGATGGATTCCTGTGGCACAATCCCGATACGGCTGAGCAGTGAACCCTCCTGCAGGGCACGCACATCCATTCCTCCCACCAAGAGTTGACCGCCTGTAACATCATAGAAACGCGGGATCAGGTTGACGAGTGATGATTTCCCTGCTCCAGTAGCTCCGAGCACTGCGACGATCTTTCCTGGTTCATTGCGCAGCTCAATGCCATCTAAGACTTCAACGGTACTGTTGCCGCGGTAATGAAAATTTACTTTTCGAAAATCAACGCTATCATCCATCTCTTCCGTTAGTGCAAACGCGTTTTCTTTGAATTGCACTTCCGGCTCAGTGTCTAATACCTCATTGATACGTCTGATCGAAGCGCTGCCATTTGCCCAAACATTGGAAAGCTGAGCCATCAGAATGATTGGGGTCATGGTAGTCAACAGATAGTTTGTGAAAGCAATGATCTGCCCAACCTGCAAACCGTTTGAAATGGTTTGCAGCCCACCATACCAGATCACCAGCACAATTCCGATATTCACAAAGATCGTTAAAATCGGCGACATAGTTGCCATGAACTGCATCACACGAATGGTATTATCGGTGAGATCATCATTTGCACAATCAAAACGTTGTGTTTCATAATCAGCACGCACAAAGGCTTTGATGAGATGAGCACCAGCGATATTTTCCTGCAGGACGGTATTCAGATAATCGAGTTTTATCTGAACAATGCGGAAGAGTGGTTCCATTTTTGCACTGAACAGCATGATCACGACCAGAGTAACCAATAAAACCGGGATCATGGCAGTTGCCAGTCGGGCACTGGTCATGAACATAAGGATAATGCTGCCCACCATCAAAAGTGGCGCGCGGGTTCCAATACGTAATGAGATTTGCACCAATCGCTGAACTGCATTCACATCACTGGTCAAGCGTACCATCAATTTACCCGTGCTGAATCGATCAAGGTCACCATAAGAAAAGTGCTGTATTTTTAGAAAGATCGCTTCACGCATATCCCTTGCCACACTCTCCCCTGTTCGAATGGAGAAAATATTATTAAGTATCGTTACAGCCGTACTGAAAAGAGATATACCAATCATGATGACAGAGGTGTTGAGCACCACATCCATCCTATTTTGTTTCACTCCCTGGTCAATAATGTGTTCGATCAGCCGTGGGATCGCCAGATCCCCCATTGCCATCAGCACCAGCATGATCAATGCCATGACAGCCAATTTCCAATATGGTTTAACGAATCGAATAATGCTTTGATAATATTTCATGGAGTTTTCTACTATGCCAGATTAATTACACGATGACACAAAAGTATCTTTCATGACATCAAGAGCATTGATGATGGTTTGCAGTTGATGTTCATCTAACCCTGCCATTTGCTCTGCCATCCATAAACGATTTTTTTTAAAGACCGAGTTAAGCAATTCACTACCTGCTTCTGTCAGATCGATATGTACATAACGTCGATCATCCTTCGCCCGCCGACGCTCCACCAACCCCTTTTCTACCAGTAGATCAACTGCCTGGCTGATCGCAGGACGACTGATCTGTTGTTTCTCAGCCAGTTCGCCAACCGAATCAATGCCGTGGCAAACATGCCGCAAGATATGAAACTGGATCAAGGTAAGACTGAAATCTTTGATCGCATTGGCACGTACATTTCCACGCACATAGCCCCAAACCGACGGAATCGTATCCCAAAATTTTTCTATCGTATTATGCAGCAGGTCTCCGGGCGCATTCATTATAGTTAACCTTCTTAATAGTTAAGTATATTAACTATAATCACGAAAACACGATCCGTCAATAAGATCCGTTAAAATAAATAAGGAAAGATTTATAGGCAGAAACATAAATGAAAATTCTGCGTATATGGAATGAAAGGAGCAATAATTATGGAAAATCAAGCCAGCGCCGGAAAAAAGTTCGGTTATGTAGTATCGATGATTATCAATGCCGTTTTGATTTATGTGTTCAATAATTTACTAAACTGGAATATCCCTTATCTTCTGCCCACCTTTACGGGATGCCTATGGGCAATCCAGCTTTCATTGAGCGTCACCATTTTTATCAATTTTATCTACATTTTTTATGATACCGGATGGTTCCATCATCTCATGCAGGTGATTGAGAACATTTTTAGTTGGATCTCGCTCTATTTCATATACACCATCTTCCCATTTGAATTTCCCGCCGATATTTGGATGCAGGGTGTCAAGATCGCTCTGATCGTTATTCTGGTTTTGATTCCCGTCGGCACGCTGGTAGAACTGCTGCAATTCTTGCAGAAAGTCAGCCAACGTCAATAACTTTAAAAAAATAAGGCAGAAAATTGAACTGCCTTATTTTTTTATATCTCTTTTTCCACCAGCGTGTTCTAATTAACAATGCTTGATTGTTTTATTAAGAGATGATGAATTGGCAATGGTTTTGAGAAAATCGGTATATGATTAATTAAACGTGTCTTTATATTCCATTTTCAATACTTTCAATTCTAAGGAGAAATAACCCATGGAAGAAAAAACAAAGAAAAAAGCAATTTGGGCTTGGACAATGTATGATTGGGGGAATTCAGCTTTTGCGACCACCATCATGGCAGCCGTTCTACCTGTATATTATTCCTCCGTTGCCGCCTCAACCCTGTCACCCAACATCGCAACCGCACGCTGGGGTTTCACCACATCCATAGCAGCCTTAATCGTGGCAATACTTGGACCGATCCTAGGGGCTATAGCTGATTTCAAGGGCAGCAAGAAACGTTTTCTATCTATCTTCATGGGCTTGGGTGTAACTGCCACTGCCCTCCTGTACCTGGTCACCACTGGCGATTGGCTGCTAGCTTCGATCTTATACATTTTCGGCAACATTGGATTTTCAGGTTCGCTGGTATTTTATGATGCTTTGCTGCCCTACGTAGCGGGGTCGGAAGAGATCGATCAAGTTTCATCCAAGGGATTTGCCATGGGCTATATCGGGGGAGGGCTGCTGCTTGCCATCAATGTATTGATGATCATGTTTGGAGAGACCCTCTTTCCCGGCACCGACCCAACTTTGATGTCGCGTCTCTCATTCCTCAGCGTGGCAATCTGGTGGTTTGTTTTCTCTTTGCCCATCTTCCGCCATGTGTCAGAGCCCCCACGTCGCATTCTTGAAAAAGAAGAAGGTATGAATCCGATCAAGGTCAGTCTCCAGCGCTTGGGAGTTACCTTCAAAGAGATAAAAAATTTCCAAGATCTATTCTTGTTTTTGGTAGCTTTCTTTTTATACACTAATGGCATCGGTACCATCATCACCATGTCCACTATCTATGGCGCCGAAATCGGCATCGGGCAAACCACCCTGATCGGAACATTGCTGATGGTGCAATTTGTAGCAGCCCCGTTTGCTATAGCTTTCGGATGGCTGGCAAAAAAGATCGGCACTAAGACTTCCATCTATATCAGTTTGGGGATCTATACTTTGATTGCGATCGGCGGTTACTTCCTCAGCACTGAATGGCAGTTCTGGGCATTAGGTTTTGCAGTCGCCACCGTACAGGGAGGCAGTCAGGCTCTCAGCCGTTCCTTGATTGGTCGGATGATGCCAAAGAGTAAAACTGCTGAATTCTATGGATTTTTCAGCGTGTTCGAAAAATTCTCCTCCATCGCCGGTCCATTCCTCTTTGGACTAGTATCAACGCTTATGGGAGAAAGTCGCTTGAGCATCGTCTCTCTGATCATTTTCTTCATTCTGGGAATGATCCTCCTCACCAAGGTCAATGTGGAACGAGGTATACAAGTAGCCCAGGAAGAAGATAAGCAAATGATTGTGGTTTCTGACTAGGAAAATCAAGACAAATAATGAGGGTTTGGAAGATCCAAACCCTCAAATCTTCTAAAGTAATTGATAAAGTTCCAGCAGCACTCCTCCACTGCTTTGGGGATGAATAAAAGCCATTTTTCTTCCCGGTTCTGTGATGGGGGTCTCATTGATCAGACGCACTCCCTTTGCTTTTAACTCTGACAGCGCCGCTTCGATATCCTCCACTTCCAGGCACAAATGATGGATTCCTGGTCCACGCGCTTGTAGAAAACGTGCCGTGCCACTTTCAGTATCCGTTGGTTGCACCAGCTCTACTTCGCTATCACCGCAGGGGAAAAATGCTACTTTGGCGTGTTGGTTCTGCACTTCTTCTATATGGTCAAGAGATAATCCCAAAGTCTTTTCCCAAAAATCGGTAGCCTGTTTGATATCTGCTACTGCCACTGCAATGTGATTGATCTTTATTATTTTCATATATGTATTCCCTTAAACCTATAATCTATGCCCACACGGGTGGTTGGTATTCTCCCCAGACCTTACGCAATACTCCACAGATCTCACCCAGGGTCAGGGATCCTTCTACACTTTCGATCATAATTGGCAATAAATTCTGCTCTGATCTGGCGGTTTGTTCCAGATTGTTCAACAAAACCTGAACTTGTTGCTCATTGCGGTTTATTTTAAAATGTTTGAGGCGTTCCACCTGTCTTTGTTCAACAGCCGGGTCCAATTTCAGTGATTCCAATTCGATAAATTCATCGGTTTGATAATCATTGACCCCCACCAGCACCTGATGGTGTCCTTCCAATGCTTTTTGGTATGAATACGCAGATTCCTGGATCTCGCGCTGGATATAGCCATTCTCAATGGCAACCAGAGCACCACCCATATCATCGATCCGTTGAATATACGCCTCTGCCCGTTTTTCTATCTCATCAGTCAGGTATTCAACCAAGTAAGAACCTGCCAGCGGATCGACCGAATCAGCCACTCCGGATTCATTGGCAATGATCTGCTGGGTGCGCAAAGCTATGCGCACTGATTTTTCGGTCGGCAACCATAAAGCCTCATCCATCGAATTGGTATGCAACGATTGGGTGCCACCCAACATTGCAGCCAGAGCCTGAATGGTGGTGCGCACGATATTATTCTCAGGTTGTTGAGCCGTCAGGGTCGAACCACCCGTTTGGGTGTGAAAACGCAGGCGCAGGCTGTTTGTATTTTTCGCACCAAAGCGCTCTTTCATAATCTTCGCCCATAAACGGCGCGCCGCGCGGAATTTTGCCACCTCTTCCAGAAAATCATTGTGACAGGCAAAGAAAAAAGAAAGCTGTGGGGCAAAATCATCCACCTGTTGCCTATTCTTTAGAGCAGCCTCCACATAAGCAATGGCATTGGCAAGCGTGAAAGCCACTTCCTGAACAGCCGTTGAACCGGCTTCACGGATATGGTAGCCGGAAATACTGATCGTATTCCAATGTGGAATATTGTCCTGGCAGAATTGAAATGCATCGGTGATCAGGCGCATGGAGGGCTTGGGCGGGAAAATATAGGTGCCACGTGCAACATATTCTTTGAGAATGTCATTCTGGATGGTTCCGCGCAGTTTGCTGGCTTCAACACCCTGTTTTTTTGCTATTGCCACATACATTGCCAGCAACACAGCTGCTGGTGCGTTGATAGTCATGCTCGTTGATACTTTATCAAGCGGGATATCCTTAAACAATATCTCCATATCTTCAAGAGAAGAGATCGCGACTCCCACTTTACCGACCTCTCCGGTTGCGATGGGGTCATCGCTGTCATAACCAATCTGGGTTGGCAGATCAAATGCCACGGAAAGTCCAGTCTGCCCTTGTTCCAGCAGATAGCGATAGCGCGCATTGGATTCTTGCGCCGAAGCATAACCGGCATACTGACGCATCGTCCAGAAACGACCGCGATACATGGTAGGCTGCACACCACGAGTAAAGGGATACTCGCCTGGGAAACCTAGTTTTCTCATATAATCTTGCTCGAGCGGTAAGGCGACGATGGGCAGTGGAATGCCCGAAGGGGTAGCAAAATCAGCTTTTCGCTCGGGATACTTATTAATTACCGGGTTTAATGTTTGCTCTTCCCAGCGATCACGTTCTTCTTCCAATCGACTCATAATTTCTACTTCTTTTCCTTTTTGCCAGTATAAAGAGTAGCGGCATTGTCAGGTAGTGATAAAACCACTCAAATCACAGAAAAACAATCCTTTTATGCAACACTGCCACTTTTCAAAATAAAAATTGCAGCTTCGTTTTCATCTAATATATATTGTTCGCTGTAATTCTGTGCTGGTTTCGATTTACTGGAAAGCGCCAATTCGCAGTTAGCAGCACCATTTTTAACCAGATCAACTCTTTTTTGTTCTTGACCGAAATTCAGTGCAATCATTGCCTGTTCTTCAGGCAGGCAGCGAAAATAGGCCAGGGTATTCCCCGGCACAACGGTTGCCATTTCCAGATCGCCTCGCATCAATGCTGCATGATCTTTCCGTAATTTCAATAATTGCTTATAAAAATTGAATAAGGATGCTTTCTCTCGTCTTTGCTCCTCAACATTCCGCTTCTTATAATCTGAGTTAGTCGGCAACCAAGGAGTAGCAAAACTGAATCCGGCATTCTCCAAAGAGTTCCATTGCATGGGTGTACGGCAGCCATCTCTTCCCTTATAGAACGGCCAATAATAAATTCCTACCGGATCGAGGATCTCACTCTTTGTAAATTTTCCCTCACGCATACCAATCTCTTCTCCGTAGTACATGAAAGGAGTGCCACGTAAAGTGAGGAGCATGGTAGCAGCAACTTTAGAGCGCTCATCGTTTTCATTATCGCTATAACGCGTGGTCGAACGTTTGACATCATGATTATTGAGCACATAATTTGGCCAGCATTTCCCTTCCAGTGTTTTTTCCCAGGTCTTGATCGCTTTTCGAAACCTTGACGCCTTCCAGGGGCCATTGATGAAATCATCAAAAGAAAATGCGGCATGCAGAAGATCATCACCACAATACAGGGCTGCTTTTTCAAAAGTAGCCATAAAGGTTTCTCCCACAGCATATCGTTCAGGATAACCTTCCAGTAATTCTCTTATTTCTTTTAAAAGCGGAATCATTTCCGGTCGATCCGCATCATATTCATGGATCAGCCGGTCATATTTTCGCAATCCCAACAGTTTCTTGGGATCATCACGAAATTCCGCATCTTTGAAATAAGCTGAAAAAACATCTAATCTAAAACCATCCACGCCCTTTTCAAGCCAGAAGCGGAAGACATCCAACATATCTTTTCTTACTTCCGGATTACGCCAGTTCAGATCGGGTTGCTCTCTGAAAAAATGGTGGAAATAGTACTGTCCGGTCTGCTGGTCGAATTCCCATCCTGACCCTCCAAAAATGGAAAGCCAGTTATTAGGTGGGGTACCATTCGGTTTAGGATCCTTCCAGATATAATAATCGCGATATTTATTATCATGAGAGCTTCTAGACTCTTGGAACCAAGGATGTTGATCAGAAGTATGGTTTAGGACCAGATCCATGATGATATGGATATTGCGCTTATGGGCTTGTGATAGCAATCTATCGAAATCGCGCATGGAACCAAACTTTGGGTCGATCGCACAATAATCTGTTACGTCATAACCAAAATCAACATCTGGAGAGGGATAAACAGGGGATAACCACAGCGCATCCACCCCCAGATCTTGTAGATAATCCAGTTTGTCGATAATCCCTTCCAGATCACCGATACCATCTCCATTCGTATCCATAAATGAACGTGGATAAATTTGATAAATCACACCATCATGCCACCATAAAAAATCTTTCATCGATTCCCTCTTTTTTCATTGATTATAGATTATAAATCAAGCCATTCCATCTCTATTAAAAAAGTTTTTTAAAGGATTTTGAAGGATTTTTATATTGACAGATAAGTGTAAATTGTTATACTCCTTTAGTTAGTACATTCAACTAATTATTCTTCTATTTACTCGGAGTATTTTTTATGGAAAAAGCCACCCGTCAACACACCAAAGATCATAATCGCTCTCTTGTTTTGAGCACCATCTTTGCACACAACCAAATCAGCAGAGCGGAAATCGCTCGCATCACCAAGCTAACTCGAACAACCGTATCAAGCATCGTCTCCGATATCATAACTGAAGGATTGGTGGAGGAAGTCGGAATTGGTACATCCTATGGCGGAAAGAATCCAATTCTCTTGAGCCTGGTCGAAGATTCTCGCTGGATGATCGGGCTTGACCTCTCTCATAACCAATTTCGAGGGGCAATCGTCAATCTGAGAGGAGTGATACGCGATGTGATCACCATGCCAGTGGAAGGTCATGATGGGAATGAAGCATTGGAACTGCTATATCAAATCGTAGATCAATTGATGCAAAAGGTAACACGTCCGCTCCTGGGAATTGGCGTAGGTACCCCCGGGCTGGTCAATACACAAAAAGGGATCATACTCAACGCAGTGAACCTTAATTGGCAGAACCTGCCGCTTACTCATATATTGGAGGAACGATACAATACACCAGTATATGTGCTCAACGACAGTCAGGCAGCAGCAATTGGGGAAAAAACTTTTGGAGAAGGCTATTCTCCTGAAGAAAGCATGGTCCTTATCAATATCCGTCACGGAATTGGAGCAGGTATTGTCATCAACGGATCACTTTATCAGGGAGACGGCGGATGCGCAGGTGAGATCGGGCACATTGTGGTTGTTAAAGAAGGTGGAGAACTCTGCCGCTGCGGCAACCATGGCTGCCTTGAAACGGTCGCCAGCGCTCAGGCACTGATAAAAAAAGCCAGGGCAGGCATCCAAGCTTTCTCCGAAAGCTCACTGCCACACGAGCCAAAGCAAATTGATCTGCCCGAAATCAAAGCAGCATTCGATGCAGGCAACCCATTTGCCCAAGAACTCGTCCTCGACACTGCAAAATTCATCGGGATGGTCATCTCCAATATTGTGAGCATCCTGAACATTCACAAGATCGTTCTGGTAGGAGATATGACCTGCTTTGGAGAAAAGTGGCTGAATGCCATTTATGATTCTGCACAAAAATATTCGCTGCAAAAACCCATGTTTAATACAAGAATTGAAATTGGGCAATCAGGAGAAAACAGTATTATTCTGGGTGCAACTGCCATCTTGGCTACCGACTATACTCTGCTCTTTTCTCAATCCTAATCATTCTTAAATACAACAGCAGGTGATATAGAATCGCCTGCCGTTTCAAGGGGAAAGCCAAAATTACGCTTTATCAATAGCTTTCCAAAAAGCTTTCACACTTTTCACCCAGCTTTCCACGGTTGATCCTGCTACCACTGCTCCGATCATCAATCCTTCAACTCCAATTTCGATCAAATCCGGTACAGATTCAGGGGTGATCATATGCTGCGAGGGAACCACAAGTGGTTTATTGGTCTTTGCCCTCATTGCAGAATACCGTAGAAGATCATGATAGGTAAATGGTTGCCCATAGGTATTCCCATCCATGATCGACAATTCACAAACTTCTATCGGCAGGCAATCCAAGCCGCCTGCCAGCTCGACAGGGTCATCTGCAGCCAGCGCCAGCATCCGAGCAGTTTTTTCAGGAGAAGGAAAACACCCACAAACCGCATGCGATAAGTACTGCGAATAGAAATCAAAGCCCATATCTGAGAGTTCTTTCAATGTATCAGGGTCATTTACAGGTGCAGCAAACGGCATGATACCCTTAAGTTTGCCTTCCCATACCTTAAGAATTGCAGTGAGGTTTTCTCTCTCTTCATCAAGGGAGCCAAAAGTGGTATTGCTGGCATGATGGTGTACGTTCATATGGATTTTCACCGCATCAGCACCAGCATCCCGTACCGCACGGGCAAGCTCCGCATCGTTGCGCGGCAGGCTGGCAATCAATACCAGCTTCTTTTCCTGGCGCGCTTTCATTAGTTCATTTACAAATCGTGACATAGCTTCATCTCCAGATTGAAATTATGATAACAAAACAGGGGCACCGGATTTTGCAGAACGCATAATCGCTTCTGCTACTTCCAATGCGCTCAAAGCCTCTTCGCCGCTGACCTTTGCTTCAACCTCTTCATTCAGATATTTCGCAAAATGACTGTATTCATCGATCAAAAAATGCTGATCCGGGAGACCATAGATCAGGTCTGGCTGATTCAACTTTCCACCCGCCACAATGGAAACCGACTGTGAGCGAAGGTCAAGATACGCTGATCCCTCAGTACCAACCACCTCCAATTCCACATCCAGTGGAGAGGGCATATCAACCGGTAAAGCCCAGGATTGCTCAAGCAGCCCTATCACACCATTCTTAAAGCGCAAAGTTGCCATGGTTGTATCATTAACCTTCAGATCTTTCAAAATATTAGAAGCAGCTTCAGCATATACCTTGGATATTTTCGAACCGGTCAGCCACTGCAAGAAATCGATATCGTGAACTCCCTGAAAAATCATCGCATCCACTCTGCCCTGTAACCTTCTCCCACTTTTTACAGTGGCATTTCTCCGCGCATACACATGGATGATCTCTCCCAACTGTCCTTCATCTATAATTCTCTTGATTTCAAGATAACGGGGATCAAAGCGAAGTGTATGACCAACCATCAGTTTGACATTGTTTTCTCTAGCAGCATTCAGAATTTCCTGTGCATGAGCGCTGTTATCGGCAATGGGTTTTTCAAGAAAAATATGAATTCCCCTATTCGCTGCATCTTTGCAGGGTTCATGATGAAACTGATCTGATACTGCAATTGTTACTGCGTCCATTTCTGGCATAGCCAGCAGACCGCGATAGTCGGTGAAACCAGGAACTTCAAGTTCCATTGAATATTTCTTAACCAATTCCTCTTTTACATCGGCGACCCCAACCAGACGAAAGTTGGGATGGTTCAGACACACCGCGGCATGTCGAGCACCGAAAACACCCAATCCAATCACGCCAATGGAATATATTCTTTCTGATTTCATATTCAATTCTCCTATGAATTTTCAACCTTTCACACTCGACATTGCAAAACTTTCCACCACCTGCTGCTGTGCGAGAATAAAGAAAATTAGAACTGGTAAAACAGAGAGTGTGGTTGCTGCCATTTGCACGGACCACATAGGTGCTCCATATGCATCAATATATCCTGTAAGTGCAAGTGGGATAGTGTATTTCGTCTTATCGCTCAAATAGATCAAAGGCTCTAAAAAGTTGTTCCAACTATTCAAAAACGTGATAATTGCCACTGCCGAAAGAGGTGCCTTCGCCAGTGGGAGTCCGATCTTCCAGAAAATGCCCCACCAACCCAATCCATCAATTTTGGCAGCATCTTCCATATCTTTTGGAAGAGTAATAAAGAACTGACGCATCATGAATGTGGCAAATACTCCTCCCGCACCCAGAATTGGAATGATGATCAACGGGATATGGGTGTTCGTCCAGCCAAGCAGATTCATGATCAAATAATTTGGGATGATGGTTACCTCAGGCGGCATCATGAGAGAACTCAGCAGCAGGATGAAGAAGAAATTTCGTCCTTTGAATTTGATCCTCGCAAATGCGTATCCCGAAAGAGAAGAAACCACCAAAACACCAGCAGTCACGGCTAATGAGATATACAGGCTGTTCAAATACTGCCTGCCAAAAGGCTGATAGGTAAAAGCAGTGATGAAGTTTTCAAAATGCCATGATTCGGGCAGAAGAGTGGGTGGATAGGCAAATATTTCCTTATAAGTTTTGAATGAGCTGGTTGCCATCCACCAGAATGGGAATAGAAATGGAATAGCCAGGAGCATCAATCCGAGATAAAGCAGAAAGCTGCGGAACCATCTGGGAAGCAGTCGAGGCAATTTTTGACTATTGTTCATAATAAACCCACTTCTTTCTCATATTCCACTGTAAAAAGGTCAATCCCAGTACCACTAAGAAAAGAACAACTGCAAGGGCACTGGCATATCCGATCTCATTGGTCAAAAAAGCCTGGTAGTAAACATAATAAGCCAGCACCAGTGTGGAATTGGAAGGTCCGCCAGCCGTCAGCAGCATGATATGATCAAACACATTCATAGAGCCAATCAGGGTAATGATAATAACAAGCAAAATTGTGGGAGCAATCATTGGAATGATGATCTTCCTGATGCACTGTAATGTATTTGCGCCATCCACCCGGGCAGCTTCTACCAGATCATGAGGTACATCTTTTAGGGCTGCAATCAAGATTATCATATTCAATCCGACATTCTTAATAACCCGAATAAAGATCACCGAAAACATCGCCCATCCTGTACTGCCCAGCCAGCTGGGTCCTTGAATTCCAATGAGTTTCAAGAATTGATTGATGGTACCCTGGTCACTTTGCAGCATAAAACTCCATACCAGAACCCAGGCAACCGTTGAAGTAACTACCGGGGAAAAGAACAATGTACGGAAGAAGACCATGCCCTTCCTGTTTTGAAACAGGATCAGGGCAAGAAATAAGGCTAATGACACATTCATGATTATCAAACCGAACGAAAAAAACAGACTATTGCGAACAACCTTATAAAAATAAGGGTCTTTGGTAAACATGAATGAATAATTATCGAACCCTATCCACTCCCAAGTACCCGTTAATAGATTACGATCTTGAAAGCTGAATATGATCACAGCGAGAATCGGTACTGCCACAAAGAAAATAAAACCGATAAATTGAGGGGCAATGAAGAGATGACCAGCCAGATTATCCAGCTTTGCTTGTGGAAGTGATTTCCGTTTCATCCATTCCTCACGATTTAATACGACATATCGTTGGAAATAGTGTATCCGGGGAATCCCGGATACACTATTATTTTATCCAAATGCTTATTGATTTAGATAGGGAGCCATCGCATCACAGGCAGAATTCATAATCGCTGCAATATCAGCACCGGATGTCCATAATTTGTCCAATTCTGCGCGCACAGCCAGATCAATCTTGGAGTATTCCACATGGCTGGGTAAAACGGTGCCGTTCTTGATCTGATCGATGATCGCAGTCTGAATGCTTTCGGGATTCAGGGTCGGATTGGTAGCCTCAATGGAACCTGCATCCAGAACAGAAGCGCGAGCCTGTGGGAAGAACTGGGATAATTTGGCACTATTCTCTTCATTCAAAAGGAATTTCAAGAAATCGATCGCCGCTGCCTGGTTGGGGCTGGCATTGAAGACAACCACTGCAGCCTGACCAACGATCGGCTTTGTGCCATCTGGTCCGCTGGGCAGGGGAGCAAAATCCCAATTAAAAGTAACATCAGCCAGTGAACTCAGCCAGCTTAACTGCCGCATGGTCATTCCCACGGTGCCTGAAGTGAAATCTACTTTTTCATTCGGTTTTACGATACTGTTATCTATATACAACATGTCATGGATTAAAGTAGCCGCTTCGACGGATTCGTCGGTGTTCATCAAGCAGGTGCTGCCATCTGCATTCCATGAACCGCCACCATATGCCTCCATTACCGGTACCAACAAACGCCAGGGATTTGTGCTGATCTCATCGATATGCACATAACCGATAGAACCATCGCCCAGGTCGGTAATAGCTTTGGCATCTTCGGCAAATTTTTCCCACGTCCATTCTCCTTTTGCAAAAGATTCTGAAGGAGTATCCAGACCTGCTGCTTCAAAGAGATCTGCATTGTATGCGATAAACATTGGAGAAGTTGAGAATGGGATACCATAAAGCGCATCGCCCTGCGTCCATAGAGAAAGGGAAGACTCAGAGAAATCAGTCAGATTGAAATCTGCATCATCCGCTAAATAAGGAGCAAGATCTACCAACGCACCGGCATCTTCCCAACCTAAAGCCGGGGATTCAAGCATCCATCCCATGTCAGGCTGATCATTTCCAGCCAGTTGGACGGCAAGCTTTGAAACATAATCGGTTACAGGGATGCCCACAAACTCAAAGGTTACATTGGGATGAGTTTCCCGATATGCTTCTGAAATTTCCGTCAGCAGAGCAATATGGGCGTCACTGCCCCATAATGTAAACTTGATATTCACAGGTTCATTGCTTACTTCTTCTGTTGTAGATCCATCCGCCGGCTCTGCAGCTACAGTATCCGCATCGGAACCACATGCGGAGAAGATCATCGCCATAACGATCATAGCGGCAAAAACAAGAAACAGTTTATTCTTTTTCATGATTATCTTTTCCTCCAAACAGCATAGATTCTTTTTTATAAGCTATTTATAAGTGTATTTATTTTTCCAGGTATCCTCCTTATTAATTTTTATTCTTCAATGAATTCGGTAATATATTATTGAAATACCAGACCATCGCAGCCGCTCCCATTGCACTTGTCTTCAAACTCGACTTATAGAATCCAGTTGGTCGATCATCCAATTTAAAAACATGGGTATTCATTTCTTCCTCCACTTCTCCGGTTAACATATTGAAAATCGCTTTTCCAAGCCCACCTCCAATGATGAAGCGCTCGGGATCGATAACAGATTTGAGCATTGCACAGACAAAACCCAACGATTTTGCCATTTTTCTCATCAATTCCTCAGCGATCGGATCGTGAGCCTTTGCCATGCTGAGAATTTGTCTGGCAGTGATGGAATCTTTTATTTTTTCGTAGTTTGGATCATGGGAAGCATCAAAAAGATCATATGCACGGTTGACCAACCCTTTTCCCGAAAGGATTGTTTCAATGCATCCGACATTTCCACAAGCGCATTGCGGACCTTTTTCATCGACCGACAGATGTCCAATTTCCAAAGCCATATTATGAGAACCGGTCAATAAATGCCCCGAAGTTAGCGCCCCTGCTCCAAAACCGGTCCCGATCCCTAAAAACACAAAATCTTGGCAATTTCTGCCAGCTCCGAAATAATATTCGCCCAGAGTTTCAGCAGCAGTATCTCGCTGCAGGTAGATGGGAAGTGGCTTTTCTATCGTATTTTTTAATACATCGATCACATGTACATTCTTCCAATCTAGGTTTACTGCATTTTTCACCACCCCGGCAACCGGATCGATATATCCCGGTGTTGCCAGACCTATTCCCATAATGCTGGATCCGTATTTTTGTATGAAACTATTTACCTGCCCCCCAATTTCGTTTTGAATAAATTCAGAACCCCCGGTTAACCTGGTTGGTATTTTTTTATCTTCTCTTACAACACCTTTATCGTCAATTAATGCAAAAGCGATCTTTGTGCCCCCTATATCTATGCCAATTGTATAATACCTATCTCTCTGCATTTTTCTCTCTATGATTTTGGTTTAGTAATGACTTTTAATGATGCTGAAGCAAATGGCACAGTACTTCTTCGGTAAGCACAGCGATACTCAGGGAATCATTAGAATGAGATTAGTTTGTAAAGTCATTGTACTTACTATTATAGTATAATAAGAAGCAGGCATAATGTCAAGGTCAATTTGGTGAATATTTCGGAGAGCAAATATGAAAAAACAATATGATGTCATCATCGTAGGCGGTGGTCCTTCAGGGATCACGGCAGCCCTGGCAGCCGGTCGTGCAAACGTATCTACCCTGCTCGTCGAGCGGTACGGTTTTCTCGGGGGGATGTCTTCTTCTGCGCTGGTTTACCCATGGTTTACTTTCCATGATCTCAGCGGTAATCAGGTAATTAAAGGTATCGCGCAGGAAATTGTCGATCATCTGATCGAAGGAGGCAGCTCTCCCGGTCATTTGCGTGACAGTTCAGGGTTTGTATGGTCAGTCACCCCTTTTGATAAAGAAGTCTATAAATCACTGGCTCTAGACCTGCTCGCTGATGCCAATGCCGATATCCTGCTCCATTCTTTTGTTTCTGATTTACAGGTTATTGATCACAATATTACAAAATTGAAAACAATTGGAAAATACGGTAATACAGAAGTGGAAGGGAAGCTCATCATTGATGCTACCGGAGATGCCGATATTGCCGCCCTTGCCGGGGCTCCCTGCGTTCTGGGGCGCTCTAGTGATGGCAAGGTACAGGCAATGACCTATATTTTCAGACTGGGGGGAGTAAAAGTGGAACCGATCAAGGCATACTACCTTGAGCACGCTGATGAATTCTATACTCCAGCGGTCCCGGTCGACAGCAAGAACCTACCGTTCACAGGTGTTTCCGGTTTCTTCAAACACTGGAAGAATGCTCCCGCATCTATTCCCAGAGATCGATTCTTGTTCTTTGTCGGCCCGCGTGCGGGAGAGATTACCGTAAATACCACCAGAATTCTGAGTACAGATCCCACCCGAGCAGACCAAATCACTCAGGCTGAAATAACCGGTAGAAAACAGGCTGAACTCCTGACCACCTTCATGAAAGAAAACCTGCCCGGTTTTGAAAACTCTTTTCTATTGGAAACCCCCACCCAGATCGGTGTGCGCGAAAGCCGGCGGATCGCCGGACAATTTCAATTGTCAGAAACCGACATAATCAACAGTACATCATTCCGCGATGGAATTGCACGCTGTGGATACCCAATTGATATCCATATGCCGGATAACGCTAAAATGACCCTGGTAGACTTCAAGGGTTCGTATGAAATCCCATATCGGGTGATGCTCCCACAGAATATAAACAACCTGCTTGTTACCGGTCGTGCTGTTTCATCCAGCCATGATGCGTTTGCATCCCTGCGTGTCACAGCTCCGGTCATGGCGCTTGGTCAGGCTGCCGGAAGTGCCGCTGCGCTTTGCATAAAGACAAATACAGGTCCAGCAGATGTTGAGATTGATACGCTTCGTTCATTGCTTGTTGCGAACAACACAATTCTTTAACTTATTCAAGCCAATCGATCTACTTCATAATATGAGAGCTATCTCAAGAAACAATTGTCTCAAGAAACAAACTCTCAAAAAAACTGTCAAGAAAACTTGCTGCTCTTTCCAATTCATGTTAGAATAAGTGCGTTAGTTCCAGCTTCATTGAAAATACCGGAAAGTGGGCAACCCCCACTTTTCTTCGTATTATTAGAGTAATCAAAGTGGAGATTAAGAGTCATGAAGAATGAAATCATTCTAGCATTCAACGAGGTGCTTGAAGACAAAGGGCTTCCAAAAGAAGTCATCTATCATGCACTTGAATCTGCGATGGTCTCAGCCTATCGCAAATCTGTCAACGCATCCACTGCCCAGCAGGTTGTTGCTAAAATTGATCTTGATAAAGGGGAATTTCGTATCTTTGCAGAGAAGGAAGTAGTCGATGATGTTCAGGATGACCGCACGGAGGTACTCTTAAAAGTTGCAAAGGAATATGATCCTAGTGCCGAATTAGGGGATATGGTATTAGTTGAAAGCACTCCCGAAAATTTCGGACGGGTTGCAGCACAAACAGCTCGCCAGGTTATTCAGCAGAAGATCCGAGAAGCCGAAAGGCAAATGCAGTTAGACTATTATGCCAAACAGATCGGTGAGATCATCAGCGGCGTTGTTCAAGCAACCGGTTCTCATGGTCTGACCATCGGTTTGGAAATGAAAGCCGAAGGAACGATGCCACGCAAAGAGATGATCCCATTCGAGCGATTCCGCATTCACGATAGAGTGCGCGCCCTCGTGGCAGAAGTAAAAGATTCTCCACGCGGTCCGCAGATCATCCTCTCCAGAACACATCGTGATTTCCTGCGTAGATTGCTTGAGAATGAAGTCCCCGAGATCTTCCACGGTATCGTAGAAATCCGTTCCATTGCCCGCGAACCCGGACAGCGTGCCAAGGTGGCTGTTTCCGCCACCCAGCAGGGTATTGACCCAGTAGGAGCTTGTGTAGGGCAGCGCGGTGTTCGCATCCAAGCCATTGTGCGCGAATTGCATGACGAAAAAATCGACGTGATCGAATGGAATAAAGACCCCCGTATTTACATTGCTAAAGCGCTCAGTCCCGCACGTGTCAATGGTGTCTATCTCAACGAAACCAACCGAGATACTAAAACCGCTTTAGTAGTGGTTCCCGAAGATCAATTATCACTGGCGATCGGTCGTGACGGACAAAATGCACGATTAGCTGCTCGTTTGACCAGCTGGCGTATTGATATCAAGAGCCTGGCAGAAGCAGTTTCAGACTGGTTATTTGCCCTGAGGAATGAAAAAGAACTATCTGAAAAAGCAGCGTTGTATCAGGAAGAGATCACCAAAGCTGAAGAGATCATGGCACGCAAAGCCGAAGGGCGTATTCTCAATATGGATGATTATGACTCCCTGGCAAAATTTGTGGATATGGTGGAGAAGGATCTGTATGCTGAACGACAGGAGGTGTTGGTGGCGCAAGAGAAAGCCATTCAGGAAGTTCTCCAGACCATCCCTAAAGCTGCTTTTAACGTCCCGTTGACAGCCGAATTGCTGCCGGAAAGTTTGCTGGTTATTCTCAGTGACGGTGGCATTATTAATCTTGGTGAACTGGCATTAAAATACAAGACCGATTCCGATACCATTTTGGGCTTACCCGGAATCGGACCCAAGACACTGGAAAAGATCGAAGAAATGGTGAACAATCTGGCTGATTTCTTGCCAGCGCAAGCAGAAGAACCTGAGGTCATTAAACAAGAACCCATCGTAGAAATGGCAGCAGAATCAGAATTCCCTGTTCAGGCTGAATCTGAAGTTACAGGTGAGATTGAAAAAGAGATCAGTGTAGAATCTACCGTTGAAGCAGAAGCTTCGGCAGAAGATGAAAAACAATCTGAAAGCAAAGAAGAAATTGGGCAAGAGTTATCCTTTGAAGAAATGTTCAAATTGGAAACACAGAAAATTTCTAACAAGCCTTTTGAAGAGGAAGATGAAGAAGAGGATAGCGATAAAGACGGGAAGAAGAAAAAGAAACGCAAATATCAGGAAATTGAATATGATCCCGATCTTGACCTGACCCTGGTCAAAAAGAAGCATAAAAGAGGCGATGATGAGTGGGGTTGGGAAGAAGAATAGAAATAGAGAATGGTGGTGAAAGCACAAAAACTACCCAAGAAACATATCCCCCAAAGAACCTGTGTGGGATGTCGAGAAGTTCTTCCAAAAAGAGAATTGATTCGCATTGTTCGCACGTCTGAGGGAATTCTGGTCGACCCGACCGGAAAATTAAATGGGCGTGGAGCATATATCCATACCATCAAAGAGTGTTGGGAGCGAGCCTTAAAGGGTAGCCTGGCGAAAGCATTACGAACGGATATCAGTGAGCAAGATAAAACATACCTGCTCGGTTATATAGCCAATCTACCGGAGAATACCTCGAAAATGCAGAACTGAATGCTAACGCCTGGTTTCACCGGGCAGGATATCTCGCTCACACAATAGGTACGACAAACAATGCGTGTTAAGGGGCACAGCATAACGGAGGCAAAAATGAGCGAGAATGGGAAAAAGAGCGTAGAGTTACCAGGTAACATTACTATCAGAGATCTGGGAGAAAAAATCGGCTCAAGCCCGATTCAGATCATCAAGATATTGATGTCGAATGGCGTCATGGCGAATATCAACCAGGTCATTGACTTTGACACTGCTGCCATCGTTTGTGCTGAACTGAACGTGGAAGCAACTCTGGAGATCCCGGAATTGAAAGAGGAGGATCTCGGAGAAATTCCGTTGTGGCGAAAATTGATCGAAGATGAAGATCCCAAGAATCTTACTAAACGTCCACCAGTAGTTACCATATTGGGACACGTTGATCATGGGAAAACCACCTTGCTAGATGCCATCCGTCATTCCGACGTGGCAGGTGGTGAATTTGGTGGCATCACCCAGCATATCGGTGCATATCAGGTAATCCATAAAGATCGTAAGATCACCTTCCTCGATACCCCGGGGCATGCAGCTTTTACTGCCATGCGGGCTCGTGGCGCCCAGGGAGCCGATATTGTAGTATTAGTGGTAGCCGCCAACGATGGAGTGATGCCGCAAACCAAAGAAGCCATTGCACACGCTAAAGCCGCACGGGTACCCATCATCGTGGCTTTGAACAAGATCGATCGCGATGATGCCAACCCTGATCGCGTTAAAAAACAACTGGCAGACGCTGGCTTGGTTCCGGATGAATGGGATGGCGATACCATCGTTGTGCCAGTTTCAGCCAAGATGAAACTTGGATTAGAAGATCTATTGGAAGCTATCACACTAGTAGCAGATAATTGTAAGATCCTGGCAAATCCAAAAGGAAAAGTGATTGGAACGGTCATAGAAGCAAAGATCGACAAAGCACGTGGTGTGGTTGCTACCTTGCTGGTACAGAACGGCACCTTGTATCAAGGTGATTCAGTGGTAGTTGGTCTATCGCACGGGAACATTAAGGCAATGTACGGTTTTTTGGGTGAGAAGATAGAAGAAGCCGGACCTTCTACCCCGATTCAGATCTTGGGGTTAAACGAAGTTCCGCAAGCGGGTGATCTTTTCCAAGTTACTGATTCCGATAAAGAAGCACGTATGATCGTGAACGATCGCAAGGAAAAATTAGCAGAAGCCAAGCTGAATAAAAAACAAGTCAGTTTGGAAGATCTCTTCAATCGTTTCCAGGCAGGCGAAGTACGTGAGCTACGATTAATCATCAAGGCAGATGTGCAGGGTTCGTTGGATCCCATCATCTCTACGCTGAATGACATTGACCAAAAAGAAATCAAGATCAACGTTCTGCATGCCGAGACTGGTAATATCAGTGAGAGTGATATCATGTTGGCATCTGCCTCCAACGCCATCGTGGTGGGATTCAATGTCGATATGGATGGTTCCGCGAACAAACTTGCGGAAAGTGAAGGAATCTCCGTCCGACTTTATGATATTATCTACCGTCTGACTGAAGATATTGAAAAAGCGTTAAAAGGAATGCTTGCGCCAGAAAAACAGGAAGTTATTCTTGGAAAAGCACAAGTTTTAACTGTCTTTTCTTTTTCAAAAGTTGGTAAAATTGCTGGCTGTAAAGTGCATGAAGGAACCATCCGTCGTAATGCACAAATGCGTGTCATTCGAAATGGTGAAGTGTTAGCCGATGGAGAGGTTGCATCTCTGCGGCGCGAGAAAGAGAATGTGCGTGAAGTGCGTGAGGGTTTTGAATGTGGTATCCGGGTAAAAGGGTTCAATGACTTTGCCGAAGGTGATATTTTAGAATGCTATACATTTGAGGAAAAAACCGCTAGTTAGGTATGAATAGATTAGAATGCCATCAAAGACAAGATTAAAAAGAATTGCTGATCGAATGCAGCAAGACTTATCAGAGATGTTTGTGCGTGGTGATATTCATGATCCCCGTCTGGAGGGAATCTATATTACGGATATCAATGTTGATCGCGAATTTGCATTTGCTAATATCTTTGTATCCGCTCTGGAAGGGAAGGAGCGAGAAACGGAGATCCTGGCCGGATTAAACCATGCCAAAGGTTTTTTGCGCAGCCAACTTGCAAAAAAAATCCAACTGCGCACATTTCCAGAACTACGTTTTTTCTGGGATCCCGTACCTGAACGGGCAGAAAGGATCGAACATCTCATCGATCAAATTCAGGCAGAACGAGAAAAGAAAGAATCAGGTAATGAACAAGGAAGAATCGATTAGCAACAACATTTTACAGAAAATCGATAGTACCTCGTCCATTACACTGGTAGCACACATCAGACCCGATGGCGATGCGGTTGGATCGGTGCTCGGATTCGGGGCAGCCCTGCGCGCATATGGGAAATCGGTCAGTATGGCTTTTGAGGAAACTCTGCCCCAACGTTTTCGATATTTGGATATTGAAAATGATCCTGTAGAGAATGAGGGTGAAAAACTAATTATCGCACTGGATTGTGCTGACCAACCACGAATGGCAAAATCTTTTGCTGATAAGCATATTGACATCAATATTGATCACCACGCTACCAACACCCAGTTCGCCACCATGAATTATGTAAACGATAAAGCTGCAGCAACGGCGGAAATCGTCTTTGATCTACTTCAAGAATGGAACATACCCATTCCTGTATTAGCTGCCAATGCATTGTTGATGGGCATCATCACAGATACTATTGGATTCCGAACTCCCAACACCACAGCGCATACACTTCGCGTGACAGCACAGCTGATTGAAAAAGGTGCACAGCTTGCCGATACCTATCAACGAGCATTAACTGACGTAAGTTGGGAAGCAAGTTTGTTATGGGGTTATGCATTAGGTAAACTTCAAAAGGAAGGGAATATCATATATACTGTAATCACCTGTGAAGATCGAGAAAAATCTGGCTACACAGGAAGAGATGATGCTGACCTGACCAATTTTCTCAGCAGTATTCAAGACGCAGAGATATCAATATTATTCAATCAACAAGATGAAAATGCATGTAAGGTTAGCTGGCGTTCGCGCTCAGAGGTTAATGTTGCAACTATCGCAGCACAGTTTGGGGGTGGTGGACATCCGGCAGCCGCAGGAGCTGAAATCAAACTATCATTGCAGAAAACTCAGCAAGATGTACTAGAGGCTACAAAAAATTATCTTAACAAGATTCACAATTAGGAGTATTTGAATGGATGATAGAAGAACTCAACTCAAGAATTCGGTTTCGGGGGTTTTGGTCGTAGACAAACCCATTGGGATTACTTCCCATGATGTGGTACAGATCATTCGTAATGGTACACGCATCAAACGCGCCGGGCATACCGGCACCCTCGATCCACGTGCTTCTGGTGTTCTGGTTATCCTACTAGGACCGGCAGTACGCTTGAGTGAATATGTTTCCGCAGAGGATAAACGTTACCATGCTGTTATCCAGCTCGGAAAGAAAACCGATACTTTTGATGAGGAAGGGGTTGTCACTGGTGGAACTTCCCCAGAAGATATCACTGCCCAACAATTTGAGGAAGCCCTGAAAGGTTTCATTGGCGAAATCGAACAGGTCCCTCCACCTTATTCAGCAGTAAAGGTAAATGGGCGCAAAGCTTACGAAATGGCTCGGAAAGGGGAAGAGGTAGACCTTGAACCACGCATCATTCATGTGCATGATCTGGAATTGCTGGAGTGGGATCCTCCTCAAGCCTTGGTGGATGTACACTGTTCTTCGGGCACCTACGTCCGCTCATTAGCCAATGACCTCGGTGAGGTACTTGGTTGCGGAGCTATGTTGGCAGGTTTGCGGCGCACTAAAAGTGGTAAATTTACCCTGAATGATGCTATTTCGCTTAGAAAATTAACCGAAGCATTCCAAGATGGCACTTGGTATAAATATCTCATCCCAGCAGCGGATGCATTGGGGGAATGGCCGACCATCAACCTCACTGATGAAGAAGTAGATCTGGTTCGCCATGGACACCGGGTAAAAAGAGAAGAAAATATCGGCGACATGGCGCGTGCCATTTCTGAACAGGGTGAACTTGTTGCACTGATGCAATTCGATAGTGAAAGCGGAGAATACCAACCTAAAAAAGTATTTTTCTCATAGACGTGAACAACCTCAACCATTCACTGACTTCTCGTTTGACAATTGGGTCGTTTGATGGCTTGCACATTGGTCATCAAACGATCATCCAACAGCTCGTTTCTAATGCACATCAAGCTAATCAATTAGCTATTGTCCTTACTTTTTTTCCTAACCCAACGGTATACTTCCGTAAACTTAAAACTCCTTTTTACCTAACCACCAACCTGGAAAAAGAAGAATTATTACATCAGCTGGGTGTTGACCAAACCATTATCTTGCCATTCAATCAAGAACTGGCCCAAACCAGTGCTGAAGATTTCATCACTCATATTTTCAAACGTTTCCAATTTGAAGAGATCTACATCGGTTATGATTTTCGCTTTGGTATGAATCGTGAGGGAGATGCTGAAAAGTTAGAAAGATTTGGTAAAAAATTGGGGTTTTCCGTAAAGATCCAGCAACCTATTTCTCTGGGCGATCTCTCGGTATCTTCCAGCCTGATCAGAACTATGGTCACTGCAGGATCGGTAGAAAACCTCTTCCCGTATTTACAGCGTTGGTATTCCTTATTAGGCGAGGTTGTCCATGGAGATGGACGTGGTAAAAAATTAGGTATGCCCACTGCCAATATTGCATTTGAACATCAAAAATTATTACCTGCCAATGGCATCTATGCAGCTCGTATTCACATCAACAAAGCAGTACGCCCGGCAGCCGTCAGTATCGGTGTGCGTCCAACATTCTACCCCACTCCCAGGGACCGCACTGTGGAAGCTTATATCCTGGATTGGGATCAGGATATCTACGGAAAACTGGTCGACCTTGAATTTGTGTGCCGACTGCGAGATGAGATAAAATACAACAATGTTGAAGAACTTACCAGGCAAGTCGAAAAAGATATCCAGATGACCAGGAAAATAATTGAAAATGAATGATAACAGGCGAGTTTACCTCCTGGATTCCAGGGAACTAAGTCCGGAAACGATCGCTGTTACATTTGCCAAAACCTCTCGCTCACCCCAATCATTCGATCAAATCGCACATGAACTGTCTGATGAAAAAAGCTCCCAATTTCACGAGAAATGGGTGGTCGGTTATGGGCACGCGTCCGTTGCAGAACATGCCGTGTTGCATATCGCAGTGGAAAACATATCGCGTCTGGCAGTGGAATGTCTCGAATCCAATCGTCTGGCATCCTATACAGAAAAATCCTCGCGCTATCAGGTTTGGAGCGCAGATCATTTTTTCATCCCTGATGAAATAAAGAAATCCAATCTGTTGGATCTCTACCAAAAAGCTGTCAGAACTTTATTCAATAAATACCATGATGCCCTTCCGGTAATTCGGACCCATCTTGAAAAAGAAGCGCAATCTCGAAATAAAGATTATACCGAGCGAGAAATTCATGCTTGTTGCATGGATGTTTGCCGTTACTATCTTCCAGCAGCCGCAACTGCCAACGTTGGTATGACCATCAACGCTCGTTCTCTCGAGCATGCCTTGCGCAAGATGCTCTCGCATCCACTAGAAGAAGTGCGCCAGATCGGGAGCGAGATCAAACAGGTGGCTCTCACCCACTTGCCGGCACTGATCAAATATGTGGAAGCAGTTCCCTATTTGAAGCAGGCTTGTCAGCAAACCCCCAAATTGCTGCACTCGCTGCCTTCCAACGAAAATCAGATGCACAATTGGTGTGAACTGGTGGACCTTGATGAAAAATTCGAAGAACATATCTTAACTGCTTTATCATATCGGTTCGGAGAGACTGCTTATGGCAACCTCTCACAAGCTATGAAGGCAATAAGTGATGATAAAAAAAGAGAATTGCATGATATTCTTTTCGGTAATCTGAATGCGCATGATATTCCGCTGAGAGAATTAGAATATAGCTGGTTCGTTTTCGATATCCTGATGGACCAAGGCGCATATTTTGAATTCAAACGTCATCGCATGATGACACAAACTCCGCAGGCTTTGACCCCTCATGAAGGATATGCTGTACCACGTTTACTAGTCGACGCCGGACTTGAAGCTGATTTCAAAGAAGGCATGCGGCTTGCCAGAGATACATATGAGCAAATAGTTCACTATAATCAAGCGGTTGCATCCTACGTGATTCCGAATGCCTATAATCGGCGCGTACTGGCAGGGCTCAATTTACGCACAGCCATGCATTTTACCCAGTTGCGCATTGCTCCCAACGCCCATTTTGCTATCCGGCGGGTTGCCAACCGTATGCTGGAATTGATCCAGAACAGAATGCAGCTTTTCCGACCATACTTCCAAGCACAAACTACTGAGTCGTGGCAATCCATCGAACGAGAATACTTCAGCAGCGTTCAATCCGAATAGACTCCCTTCTGAAACACGATAATTTTTCTTATACAATAATGATGGAAATCCTTTACCGGATTGCCTATATTTATAGTATAAAGATAGTCCAGAATCGTTAAAAGCGAGGGCGAGATGAACGAAATCGAGTATATCATCAAGAGAAATGGGATCAAAGTACCATTCACTCCCCAACGCATCACCAACGCCATTTATCGGGCTGCCGTAGCTGTCGGCGGTCGCGACAAAGGGATCGCCGAGCAGTTAACCAAACAGGTTTTGGCTTATCTTGAAAAACATTTTTCTTCCCAAAATCCTCCAACGGTAGAAGATGTGCAGGATGCAGTTGAAAAAACACTGATCGAAAATGGTCATTCCAGAGTTGCCAAAGCATATATCCTGTACCGCGATGAGCGGGCACGCATGCGCTCTGGCAGAAAAGAGCAGACTATCCAGCCCTCCCAAAACATCCCCTGGGCAAAGATCTGGCAGGTGCTGGATTGGGCATCTTCCAGAGATTTACACACCATCGAGCGCTATAACCAGAGAATTCGTGCGGGGGCAGTAGGTGAAATCATTCGCGATTCGGAGATCTTCTATGAAGAAGATATCAAAATTGCTGCCAGGATGATCTTGGATCGGAAAGATACGATTAAAGTAGTACTTATCACCGGGCCATCTTCTTCCGGAAAGACCACCTCTACTATCAAATTGGGGAGCATTCTCAAACAAAACAATATCAACTTGATAACACTGAACGTTGATCATTACTTCTTCGATCTGGAGGATCATCCCAAAGATGAGTTCGGAGATTATGATTACGAAACGCCCCAAGCACTTGATCTCAAGTTGATCAGTGAGCATCTGGTTAGTCTGATCGCCGGAGAAGAAGTATATATTCCATTCTACAATTTCAAGACCGGCAAACGCCTGCTCAATCACACCCCCATGCAGCTCAAGGAAAATGAAGTGATCCTGATCGACAGTTTGCATGGGTTATACCCGGCATTGACACAAGGTTTGGAAGATGAACAGAAATTCAAGTTATTTCTTGAACCATTACTGCAGATGAAAGATGAGGACGGCAAATATATCCGCTGGACCGACATCAGGCTTATGCGCCGTATGCTACGCGACTCTGCTTTCCGTTCCCTCGATCCAGAAAGCACTCTGACCCACTGGCATTATGTACGCTCCAGTGAGCTGCGCAACATCATTCCCAATATCAACCATGCTGATTACATCATCAATAGCGCCATGCCCTATGAACTATCAGTTTACAAACCCAAATTGCTTCCGTATTTTGAAAAATGGTCGAAAAAATTCAAGGGTGATGCGCTACGAGAAGATGCCTTGGAACGTTCACAACGGATTTTGAAATTACTGCAGAAAATCGAAGCAATCGACGATGACAGTATTGTTCCAAACGATTCGGTCATCCGTGAGTTCATCGGTGGTTCAAATTTGAACTATCATTAAATTCGATATGCCTTACGCTGTCGTTTTTTACTTCGACCCACAAAAAAGCGCCCCTCTGGAACGAGTCACTCATGAACTGGCGCGAACCAAGGTCGCTCCGTATTTACATAGTGCTGAAATCCCGCCGCATGTAACCCTGGCAATCTATGATGATCTGGATTGCCAACCCTGTGAGAAAAAAATTGCCGGACTGGCAAAAGAGACCCGTGGTTTTGACCTAAACTTTGTTTACCTGGGATTATTTAGAAATGAGAGCAAGGTGGTTTTTTTAGGTGCGACCGTGACCTTGGAATTGCTTTCGTATCACCAACAGATCCATAATCTATTAAAAAAGGATGCTGAACATCCATGGGAACTTTACCAACCGGGCAAATGGGTGCCGCACTGTACCCTGGCAACTGATTTTTCAGAAGACAAAACCATGCAGGTAATAAGGTTGTGTGGCAAGCTGCAGTTACCGATCGATATTCGTGTGGCATCTATGGGTGTGGTGCAGTTCGAACCGATCACCCCGTTGTATTCTTATCATTTCACAAGCACATAGAAATTCTCTTCAGTTCCTTGATAATTGTTTCTCCAGTCTCTGTTCGGCAATACACTTGATGCGTGGATGCATGACAAAATACTGCTTGCCATCCTGTGTATTTTGAGGGCTTGAACAGATCAAATTATCAGCAATGGCATGCACTCCCTCCAGCATAGTATTCACCATCAGCACTTCCAATCGCATACGAATAGAGATAAAGGTGTCACTCACATCTGTTTCGATCTTCTTCACCAGCAGGATCTCACCCGTATCTACTCCCTTATCCATATAATGCAAAGTCACACCAAATCCGATATTGTTGACCGCATTCACCATGGCGGTCCATTCCACCACATCCATACCGCGGAAAGGAGGTAAAACACCAGTATGGCAGTTCAACACCCCCAGTTTGGGGATATCCAGAACTGCCTGGCGCACCAAACCACCACCGGTGAAGACAATGATATCGGGCGTGATTTCCTTTAGAAACTCCGTGCACTTTTCTTCACTTAAATCCTTAACAGATCGAAATGGAATGGCAAACTGCTTAGCTAATTGCTGCAAATGAGCATCTGGCAAAGCTGCACGCCGCGCCGCATTTGCCAAATTATCCACCTTCACATTATTAAAAGCTTTTTCCCGCAGCAGAAATTTTCTGACGAATTTTTGTGCCAGACGTACTCCATCGCGGCTGAACTCTGAACGGATGCGTTGCATGTTCCAAGGTGTGCGTACCACTATGCCAACTACCTGCACCTGCTCATCATGCAGCAAGCCATGCAAGATCAAGCGGGAATAAAGACTGGTCCGGATGGGAGCGAATAACACTACCTTCAACATTGTTCCATCTTCTTTAATGTGAATTCCTGTTCAACCAGCGCTGTCAAGTATGGTAGAGATGGTCTGTTTGAGAATGGACGATGGTATTCTTTCCATAACCACTCATTCAATTTCAAAGCAGCATTCAAATAACGCCAATCTTTTTTTTGGTAAGCATAACGGGAGAACAAAATGGCAAAATTGCATTTCTCCTTCCAAATTTGAACTCTGCTCATTTCTTGCTCATATTTTTGCAGAGATTGGGTCCGTTTCACTTCCACATGGCGCAGCAGCAATTCCATATTCTTCTCAGCGAGTTCATTGATCTGCCCATCCTTCACCGCCTTTAGTAAATAAGCAGCAGAGTCCGAGGCAAGAACCCCTTTGTGGATCAGCTTGCCATCCATGCTGGCTGCCTGCCAATCGAGATTTGATGACTTTGAATTGTACTCCTCCCTCATTTCAAAAGGAAAACCCGGCACTTGGGTGATCCATCCCATTTGGAAGGTTAGATCAAAGATCCGCAGAATATTCTGCAGATCCAAATCACTAAACCTATCCAACCTTCTTAACTTGACAAAAGTTGACAAATGTTGACACTTTTTCAAAATAAAGCAATTGACACGTTCAGTTGAAAGATAACGTTCTGTAAATAACACATTGATCCAACCGAGGAATTTTTGCGATTTTGCCATCTTATGCAGCCTTGTTTGTTATATCTATGCGCATACTACTTCCATCCAGCCCTACCAATCCTTCGCCACTGATATAGAAATCGTGGTTGCTCACCGGTCCTGATGGACAACTGATCACACCATATTTGAATACCTGCAATGGTTTGTATCTATCCTTTTTGAAGCGATAGATCGAATGCCACTGGAATGCATCTTCACTGATCAAAATCTCACTGAATTTAGATGTGATGCCAGCACCCCGTTCCACAGTCGTAAAAGCCACATGCAATCCTTCACGGGTGGTAGCACCATACCAACCGGAATTGGCAATGCCCATCCCCATCTCCAGTTGTCCATTGCGACGATCCATGCGGCAGGCATGGTTGGCTTCCAAATTAGAATCAGTGATCCAGCACACATGGGTAGGGGTGAAGAAAAGCCGCACCGCGCGCCAGATCTGCTCGCCACTGCCATATTTCGTGAAAGCGCGAAAACCATCTGTGGTTTTGTAAATATAACATTCCCCTTTGAAATCACCCACGGTGATCCAAAATGCTTGATCTTCGAACGGATCACGGTAAACTCCGTGAACATGTCGTATGCTGCCAGCAGGAAAAATATAGGCAATCTGCCAGGCTTGCAGGTCAGCGGTGACCCGCCAGACACGCACCGGCTCGCGCGCAGGATTCATGAAGTATTCTCCAAAATAAATATTCCCCTGCGCATCTTCACACAACGAACCGTGCAGAACACAATCACCATTGATACTGAACAAAACGGTTGGTTTTTTTCCCTCTTCTATCGCATATACTTTTCCCGCCCGAATACCCAACACTCTATCAAAGTGGTTCACGTAGATATTGCATTTATCCGCCCGAAAAGCACGCGCACTCAAGCGGCTAAACCCGAAATAGTCGCGTGGAGTATGGAACGGAAAACGCGCATACTGTTCCCAAACCTGTCTCCGCCTGACCCAAATCGTACGGCGAGAGGTTCCCCACAGTTTTCCATCCAAATCCAGATGATGGAGAATGGTCATGCGCGGGTAAGTTTCAAGGATCTGCATGGTATGTATTGCATAGCGGGAAGCAAATGCTTTGCTACCGCTTACTTTCCTTTCGTGTGATGGATCGTTGGCAGCAAATCTTGAACTGCCTGACAGGTGACTGCAGAATTATCCGTGATGATGGCATCACAATCCATTTTTAGATAATGCTTCAATCGCGTTTCCGGAACCGGATCAAGCGGACAGACCAGCAAACCACGCTCATGAGCAACACGCAAATAAAAAGGATTCAACCATAGAATTGGGAAAAAAGGTCCCACCATATCCACCTGGGATGGCGGAATGATCCTTTGCATGGTAATCAAACCGATCGGCATATCTGCCGCAATCTTATGAACAGTTAAAATTCGCGTCATGTTGAACGAAAGCACAATGGTACGTTCCAACACACCGGCATCATTCAATTCGCCTACTAACTGACGACAAAACTTTTCTTCCAGAAAACAGTCACTTTTCAATTCAAGCGCCAGCGCCACATTTTCGGGTAAGACCGCAGTTGTTTCTTCCAACAGCGGGATACGTTCTTCCTCAAAACCTGGCATGTGATTGAAAGCAGATGCTTGCTTGATCTCCATTGAGGTTAGATCTTCGATCCTGCCATTACGATCAGTGGTGCGATCCACAGTGTCATCATGAATGCAGATAAATTTACCATCCTTACTTAAATGCAAGTCCGTTTCAAGGATATCCGCACCATCTTTGAAAGCCTGCCGAAATGCCACCAGGGTATTTTCAGGGCACTGCACACGGTTGCCGCGGTGTGCCATCACATAAGGTTTGGTCCTGCCCGGAATTTCCAATTTTCTCTGCATTCACACCTCTTCGTATTACCTGATTTTAACACTAGAAAACCATGCCCCAGGATTTCAATATCCTGTATACTAAATTTGGAGGATCTCAAAACCATGCATGAGATAGCCTTCATCCAACCCGGGGAAACGATCTATCGTTATCCACTGAAACGATTTCTACCTCCTTACTATGAGGGAATGATCTCAACCTGGCTGCAAGAAAATGCCCCAGAGGGTTGTGACATTCTTGATCCTTTTGGGTCAAACCCTCTATACGCATTGGAAGCAGCTAGCGCTGGATTTCGTGTTTTCCAGGCACAAAAAAATCCTATCCTGCGCCTGATGACAGAAGTATTGGCACAAAACCATTCCGAAAAGGAATTTCGCAACTGCGTACATCTTCTACTAGAACAAGAATGGCACACCCTGAAACTGGATCAATATATCCAGGGACTTTATCAAACAGAATGCCGTAACTGTGGTAGACCGGTGATGGCAGAGGGTTATGTTTGGAAAAAAAACGCAGAGACGCCCGAATTGGTCGTCTATATTTGCCCTCATTGCCATGAAAGCGGTTCATTTCCTGTGACACAATATGATATCGATCGTCTGCAACAGATCGGGAACTTCGCCGTATACCGGTCTAGAGCCCTGCAACGTTGTACGATCGAAGGAATCGATAATCAAAAAGCGCTTCAATACACGCTGGCTTGTTACACACCGCGTGCGTTACACCTCATCGTGATCCTGTTCAATATCCTGGATAGATTGAATGCTTCAAGCGATATAAAAGCCATGCTGGCAGCCCTACTGGTAGAGGTTTTTGATCATGCTTCGTCATTATGGTATTGGCCATCCCGTAGTTACTATCCTCAACAATTATCCACTCCCGCAACATTCTTTGAAAAGAACATCTATCATGCCTTTTTCCAGGCGATCAAAACATGGACGGGATTCAAGAAAGCCTGCCAGGTCACTTCTTTTCCTGTATTACCGGACCGACCATACAGCATTTGTCTTTTCGATCGCAAGTTTGCGGACGACCTCTTTCGTGTGTTCCACCTAGAAAAATGTTATTGCATCTTTCCGCGACCCAACCAAGCTTTCTGGACCTTTTCAGCAGTATGGTCAGCCTGGCTGCTGGGGAAAAAAGCTGCGGAAGGAATGCTAGCTGCGCTTTCCAGACAACGTTATGGCTGGTTCTGGTTCACCCAGGCTTTAACCACCACTTTCACTTCTTTTCTACCAGAATTCTCCGCGCAGAACAGCATCTTGGGGTTATCTATGCATTTCACCCCTTCGTATCAATTGGCAGTAATACTTGGTGCTTATCAAGCTGGATTGCAGCTAGAAGGATATGCATATCAGAACAATGATGAGATATTCCAGCATATTTGGAACACACGGTCATCCAGCCTACCCAATAAAACGCAGGATCTATCACAACAAATCCGAACCGGGTTGATCCACTTTCTAGAAAAAAGAGGAGAACCAGCTACATTCAAAGATCTTTATGCCACCAAGCTGTTGGTCATGGCAGAACAGGCAGGGTTGCCAACTCAACTTACCGGTGAGGATACAGACCTTTACAATACGATCATAAACGACCTGCAAACAGAGTTAGCCAATAGAGATATTTTTCGCCAATTCAGCGGGGAAAGTTCAGCAAATGTTCAATGGAGTCTCAAGAACCCCCATCAAATGGAAACATCACTCGATGACCGCATCGAACAACATGTGGTGGGTATGATCCAGCAGCAGCCTATTCTTGAATTCGCTGACATCTATAGATCGTTATGCACGCAATTCCAAGGATTGTTCACCCCTGATAAGTACTTCAGCAAAGCCTGCCTGGAGTCGTACGCAACTCGGATCAGTTTGAACACACAGACCTACCAACTCGACCCAGGAGAAGAGCCAGTGAAACGCGAAAACGAACTCAATGAAATGCGCACTCTGATCATCCAATTAGGAGAGAAACTGGGGTTCAAAACCATCATCGGAGAAGAGATCAAATGGAACAGCAAGGATGGTCAAGCCAGCTATCGTTTCTTCCTCACCAATACCGCCATATTCCATTCATTCCTTCAAAAGAGCTCTGACAAGAGCCACGTTGAGAATGTAGTGGTTTTTCCTGCCAGCCGTTCACGTTTGATCATGATCAAGCGCAAGCGAAATTTGCTACTGGAGGAAACACTCATACACCATAGTCACCTTTTGAAATATCGCCAACTCAGAAATATTTTCAACCAGAAAAATCTTACCTTGCAAGCCTGGCAGGATATTCTGGATGCCGACCCACCCTTATGGGATCCGCCCGCCCAGCTCAAGCTGCTTTAAATAATAAAGGGAACAATATTGCTCCCTTTATACCTTCAAAAATCTGTCAGACGTTTTATGAAGCGATCTCACTGATGAACGGAATTTCTTTCTTGACTAAATTCTGAATATCTTCCGGAGACTCAAGCTGCAACGCAGCCTCTGCCAAATCAGTCATCACATCTGCCTTCAGATTCCGAATGATCTGCTTCACCAATGGTATGAAAGGTGGACTCATACTGAATTCATCCAATCCAAGCCCCACCAGGATTGGCGCTGCAAGCGGTTCACCGGCTAATTCACCACACATTCCAACCCATTTTCCTTCTTGATGAGCAGCTTTGATAACCATCTTGATCAACCGTAAAACTGCCGGTTGGAAAGCATTGGAGAGTTTGGCAACCCTTGGATTGGTTCGATCGGCTGCCATTGTATATTGGCTCAGGTCATTGGTACCAATGGAGAAAAAGTCAACTTCTTTGGCAAGCTGATCCGCAATCACAGCAGCGGAGGGAATCTCGACCATGATGCCAATCTCCGCATCATCCGCGAAAGGAATACCTTCTTTACGCAATTCAGCTTTACATTCATCTACAACAGCTTTCGCATCGCGCACGCAGCACAACGTAGCGACCATTGGGAACATGATCTTCAAATTATGTCCCACCCCGGCACGTAATGCAGCGCGTAGTTGTGGTTTGAAGATATCAGGGCGACTCAAACACAGACGCAACGCTCTTTCACCAAGAAATGGATTCATTTCCTTTTCCAGATGAAGGTAGGGGATCTCTTTGTCCCCACCCACATCCAGGGTGCGCAATACCACTGGATCATTCCCAAAGACGTCCATAATGGCTTTATAAGCTTTATATTGTTCTTCTTCGGTTGGTAAAGAATTCCTTTCGAGATACAAAAACTCGGTGCGCAGGAGACCCACTCCTTCTGCACCATTTTCCACCGCAAATTTTGCATCTTCTACATTGCCAATATTGGCAACGATCTCAAACTCAGTACCGTCGATCGTTTTGGCGTGCTCATGCGCAAATTTCAATGCTTCTGCCTGTAGATTTTGGCTGGTTTCTTTACGTTTTCGATATTCCTGTTCAGTCGTTGCATCGGGTTCTAAAAACACCAATCCGTTGCTGCCATCTACGATCAATTTCGTGCCACTCGTGATTTGCATGACATCGTTCCCAGCACCCGCTACCGCTGGTAACCCAAGTCCACGTGCGAGAATAGCAGTATGAGAGGTAGCCGAGCCCTGTGCAATACAGAATCCAAGCACCATGGTTTTATCCAATAAAACCGTGTCGGATGGGGTGAGGTCATCTGCCATGATGATGGAAGGTTCTTGCAACCCTTCGGTAGGAGATTCAGCCACATTCAACATCACCCGCAGCAGACGGTTCGCCACATCCATGATATCGGTAGCACGAGCAGCGAAATATTCGTCATCCATGGCTGCCATGGTTGCTGCAAAAGCTTTGGCTGTTTCAGCAACCGCAAATTCACCATTCACTCTCTCATCAACAATGCGGGTCTTAATTGCAGAAACCATTTCAGGATCATCCAAGATCATCTTATGCGCCTGGAAAATCTCAGCATCCGCTTCACTCGATTCACCGCATGCTTTTTGATAAATCTTTTCGATCTGATCTTTGGCAGTTTTAATTGCATCATCCAGCCGAATAATTTCAGCTTCAGGGTCATTTATTTCGATTTTTTCAGTATTGAGTTCAGTGCGTAGAAATTGAAAAGCTGGTCCGATGCAAATCCCGCGGGAAGCTGCAACGCCTTTCAGCTTTTTCATGCTTCTTCTCCGAAATTGTTTTCAACCAATTCCACTAATGCCTTCGCGGCATCTTCTTCATCCGCTCCGTCAGCTTTGATGGTAATCTCAATTCCCTGGAACACACCCAGCGTAAGGATTCCAAGAATGCTTTTAGCATTTGCTGTGCGCAGTTTATCTTCTTTAGGGTCGTGGCAGGAAACGCTAATTTCACTTTGAAACTTGGATGCAATCTGGACAAAAAGTGCAGCAGGTCTTGCATGCAGCCCAACTTTATTATTTACAACAACTTTTGCTTCCTTCATCTTCTTCTCCTGATTTTTATAATACTAAACCGATAACAATCGGTAATTACCAAAATAGAAAAAATCCCGTGAAGATTTTCAGTCACGGGATGTAATTTTATCACAGGTACCTTCTTCTGTTAAATGAGCACTTCTTCTATGGAGTAGCAGACGAAATCGGCACAATTGTGAGGGTTCCAGCCGGTGTTTCGGTAAACACCCCGGTTGCGGTGGGGGTAGATGTTGCCGTAGCGGTCATTTCCGGGGTTGGGGTGGGTGTCTCGGTCGGAGTAGGAGTGAGAGTGGGTGTCAGTGTCGGCAATTGCAACGATAGCTTGACTTTTTTCTCCGCATAACCGTTCATATCATTCTCCACAAACAGGCGCAGGGTGATGATTGAACTGTTGTAATCATACAGATCAAGTGTATAAATAACGGTTGCGTCAGGATACGTGCGGTCGACATCATCCAACAATACTGTCCATTTACCAGGATCTGATCCCTCTCCCACCATCAGTTTGAAGTTCTTAAAATGAGATGGGGCAGCGACAATCACCTTTATTTCAAGTGGATTTTGATCGATCACGGTACCATCCGATAAACCAATGAACTTAATGGTGGGTTGTGAATCATTTTCTGAACACTTCTCATCTGGTGTGAAAATGATCTGATCATCAAAGCCCATAGTGGCTGCCCATTCTCTGCCCGCACTAGTGCCAGTGATCCATTTTTTACCCCATTGATCACTCACATTCAGTGTCCATTTTTCTTCATTGTATTCTGTACAATAAAGAGAAGCTTCTTTATTCGTCCAGGTATCAATTTCGACCTTTTTCCACAAATCATTTTCTGCAGAGAGCGGTGGGCGATCAATGGCAAATATCTCCCCTTTTTGGCTTGGACACTTTTCAGAAGGACTGGTGCCACTAATCGAACAAACCACTTCATTTGTAATGGTAGAGGGTTTTTCTACCACCGAAGGTACTCCGCCGGCATAACGTTGGATGGCATACTGGATAACATCCTCCCAGATAGGGGCTGCACCGGTCAAACCGCTGGTATTCTGCATGGGAGTATAATCCGCATTCCCCACCCATACACCAACCGCGATATCAGGGGTGTATCCCAACGTCCAGTTATCACGAAAATCATTGGTAGTACCGGTTTTTACGGATGCTCGAAAGGGCAAATTCAAGATCGAATCACTTCCGAAAGCGGGAGTGCGAGCAGCGTTATCCGCGAGGATATCGGTGATCAGATAGGCATAATCTGCATTGAGAACCTGCTGGTTATTCTGGTTATGTTCATAAACCACATTCCCAGCGTGATCGACAATGCGGGAAATCGCATATGGTTCAGCACGGACACCGCTGTTGGCAAAAATCGCATAAGCGGAAGTCAATTCCAGTAAAGATACATCCCCACCACCCAAGGTCAAAGAAAGACCATAGTCATCCCTGGTCAGCGTCGTGATACCCATGCGCTCCGCGAACTTAATCAATCCCTCCTCTTCCGGCGTAGCGGGGTCATCGTAGATTCCCACATACTGCAACGTCTTCACCGCCGGGATATTGTAAGAACTGCCAAGTGCAGTACGCACCAATACCGGTCCGTGGTACTTTCCGTCATAATTCACCGGAATATAGGGATCACGGGTATCATTTTCGTCTCCGGAGGGTGGAAATTCACTCTTCACATCCCAGATCAATGTGGAAGCCGTCCAGCCTTTTTCAAAAGCCGCCGCATAGGTAAGAGGTTTGATAGATGAACCCGGTTGGCGTGGTGAGATCGCCATGTTTACTTGCCCCGAGATCGCCTCATTATTAAAATCAGCAGAACCAACCATCGCCAGGATCTCACCACTTCTAGGATAGATCGCAACCAAGGCACCATCCGAGGCATTGTTATCTACCAGAGCAGCCACCTGCTGCGTAACCGCTGTTTGGGCATGGTTCTGCAGTTCAGGGTCAAGGGTTGTATAAATGCTGAACCCGGAACGATAGATGGTCTGGGCATCGAATTTATCTTCCAACAGAGCACGAACATAACTTACCCAATGTGGGAAGGGCATATTGATCTCTTTTTGTTGAAAGGCATACCCTTCGATCTCCAGCACACTTGCCACCGCTTCATCCATGCTCACGCAAACCGGTGCAACGCTGTTGCTTACCTCAATGCAGTTCTCTTCCGCACTCAACTGGTACATAAGGTTGACAACATCCTTATGACGCAGGAAGGTGGCAGTGGGATTGCTGAAAACATCGTAAACTGCCGGAGCCTGTGGCAAACCAGCTAGAAAAGAAGCCTGAGCCAGGTCGAGCAGGTCAGCAGAAGTATTGAAATAAGTCTCCGCTGCCGCCTGGATACCGTATGCCAAATTACCATAGTAGATCTCGTTCAGGTATAGTTCCAGAATCTCATCCTTGCTATAACGGCGGGTGATCTCAGCCGCCAGGATAATCTCTTTGGCTTTACGCTGTACAGTCTGTTCCGTACGTTCTTCAGGGGAGAGTAGTAAAGCACGCGCAAGCTGTTGGGTAATAGTCGAAGCTCCCGACACAATAGTACCCGAGGTATAGTTCTGCCATAAAGCTCTGGCAATACCCCAGAAATCAAAACCCGGATTATTGTAAAAATCCTTATCTTCGGTAGCGATGGTAGCTGCAAGGATATAAGGAGACATATTTTCCAAGGGAATATAAGTGCGAAAGCCAGCATTCGGATCCAGGATCTCATAGATCAAATTCCCATTGCGATCATAAATGCGGGTTGTTTCAAATTGTGAGGCTTTGGCACGCAAGTCTTCCACACTGGGCAGGGTGGCAGCGATAGTAAAATATTGGATGGTTAGAAAAACAGAGAAGCCAACGAAAAGCACTAAGATACCCAGCCCTGACCATAGCAATACGCGCGAAAAACAGCCTTTTCCACCACGTTCTTCTTTATTTTTCTGCCCGCCACCTCCCTTCCCACTTGAAAAGAGCTTCTTTATCCTCGTAAACAAGCGCTTTCCAAATTCAGATACGGCACGGGATGCATTTCGGACGGAGTGGCTGCCAGAATTGGGGGGCTGGATCGGGATCGGTTTGGTCTCTTCCTTGACCCTGATCTGCTTGGTAGATTCCATGACTGAAGTGCCATTACCGTTATTCTGCTGGTCAGTGGGATATATATTTTCATCGGAAGTGGGAAGTTCAGGACCTTCAAGGGAGAATTCATTGAATTCTTCAACGGAATAGATGCCCACCTGCAATACTTTTTGCCGCCAGAGATTTCCAGAAGCACCCATTTTCAGGCATAAATGGGTGAGAAATTCCTCCGCATCCGGCAATTGCTCCCACACCTGCGGCAAAAAAGTTGCCCGGCGATAGCCATCTTGCAGCACCACCCCATCCACAAAGGGATGCAGCAGATGCGGTAATTCAGCAGGTTGGGAATATGACAGTTGTGTTGTCGGTGTCAGGCGGGAAATTTCGATATTGATCTGATCGAACTCATCATCTCTTAACGGTGAAAAGCGATAATCTTCCATTGCCGCTGCCACAGCATGTTCCTGCACATCCTGCGCCAGTGGTTGGTAAGCTTCGAGGGTTCCGATACAGCCGCGTAAGCGACCAGCGATGGTCAACGTTACAAAACAAGCTCCGTTCTCCTGCAAAGCAGTAGGGAGATTTGTCAAGTCAAGATCCGGCAAAGGTCTACCATGCACCGCCGCCTCAATTGCCTCTCGTGCAATCCTCAACAAGATCTGTTTTTCAAATGAAGACAATTCGGTTTTATTTATCATATTAACTCGGCTCACCTTAAAGTATAATTTCAAAATGGACTATTTTGGTAATATTCTATTTTCCAATATTGGTAATGATCTTGCAATTCTTATTTAATAAATATGAAAAAGAATGATCCAGCCCTGATCCCGGAAAATGAGCCCAATCAGCGCCCTGCAATTTACAGCACTGGACGTGTGCTGCAAACCATCGTGCTGGTTGCAGCCATTCTGGCTACTGTCTTAACCTTATGGAATCCCTATAAATTATTTTCACAATCAGAAGTTACCCAGATCGATCAAAATGAGAATATTGCCGGGGCAGCATCGGCATCCTCATCCGTTGGCATTTTGATTGGACACTGGCAGATCGACAGCGGGAATGTTTGCGAAAGCGGCATCACAGAAGCGGATGTGAACGAAGCGATCGCCAACCAGGTCAGCATCAAATTAAATGCGCTTGGCTATTCCGTCAAATTGTTCTCCGCCAATGATCTCGATCTGGTAAACTTCCGTGGTTCCAGCCTGATCGCTTTATTTTCCGGATCTTGTGAGGACACTCCTGAGAACAAAAGCGGGTTTTCCATCGGCACCACCCTCTCCACATCCGATCTGAATTCATCCAATGCGCTGGCGGTCTGCATGGGTGAGATCTATCGATCTTCCACCAAACTCGATTTCACCTACCAGATCATCTCACCGACCAGCCCCTACTACCCTTTGTTCGAAATGGTGAATCCCAATACACCCATGATCTATCTGGAGATGGGCTCACTTTATCATGACCAGTCCGTTTTAATAGACAACTCTGAAAATGTAGCCAATGGCATTGTGAATGGTATTCTGTGCTACTTGGACACACTGGAAAACACCCATGACCAATAACATTTCAAATTCATATACTATCATGCTTGAAAAAGCCAAAAGCGCTTTAAAAGCAGGAGATAAGAATACTGCCCGCGAATGGGCACAAAAAGCGTTGAAGGGATTGCCAGACAATGAAGAACTTTACCTCATCCTAGCAGCTGTCAGCACTCCCAAAGAAAGCATGATCTATCTCACCAAAGCACTGGAATTGAATCCGCAAAACAAAAAAGCACGGGACGGATTACGTTGGGCGATTGAAAAGGGAAAAGAAGAAGAGAGCCAGAAAAAACAAAATAGGGCACAAGAAGATACTACCAAATTAAAAACCCGCGCAAAACAGACTCCTTCCGGTTCACTTAAAAAAACAAAGAAGAAAGAAAAAAAACATTCTTCTCCCTGGGCAATCATCCTTTTCATTCTGCTGGTCACCGGAGGGCTGGCGTGGTTCGCCTGGTATGGAATGCCAATCTTCTATAACAGCCATACGTCACTCAAAGACCCACGACCACAGGGAGTGGTCATCAAACCGACCCTCACTCCCACCGTCACACCCACCCCGACCTTCACACCTACACCCATACCAACTTCGACTCCGGTCCCAACCGCCACGGTAGATAAAAGTTACGTTTCCTATTTTGCCCATTCATGGGATATTCCGGATCAGGTGAGCGGGACCAACAGTTTTTGGGTTGAGGTGGATCTGAGTGAACAGATGGTATACACCTACCGCGGTGATACCTTTCTGGCTTCTTTTCTGGTCTCCACCGGCACCAGCAGCCATCCCACGGTCAAAGGGACCTATAAGATCTACGCTATGTATCCCACCTACACTATGATCGGCCCCGGATACCATCTGCCGGATGTGCCCTACTCCATGTTCTTCTATAAAGGCTATAGTCTGCACGGAACCTATTGGCACAGCAATTTTGGCACTCCCATGAGTCATGGGTGTGTTAATATGAGGACGGAAGATGCCGCCTGGGTCTATCAAAATGCATCCATCGGAACATATGTGTTCGTGCATGACTAAAAGGAATTGCATTGATGAAGCGAGAACTATCGCGCAGGGAATTTCTCAAGGCAAGTGCAAAAGCCTCCTTGGGAGGTTTTTTTGCCATCCATACTCTTTTTAGAAATCCTCTTGTTACAAACGTGGATTCTACCAGCCCTTTATTGGGCAGAGTCTTTCACGATGATACCATCATCTATCGGCAACCCTCCTTTTCTGCAGGGACCGAGCATTATCTGAAGATGAACAGTGTGCTTCCATTGGGGGTTGAAGTGATGGGGGATGCTATCAATGCTCACAACCGTTCATGGTTTGAAGTCCCTGATTACGGTTATCTGCCCGCCAACAGCATACAGTTGGTACGCCAACGAATTACAGCAATACGGGATCAGATCAAAAGCAACGGTGAACTGGGCGTCATCAGTGTCCCCTACACCCCAGCCTGGTCGGATGATCCCTCCAAAGCAAGCAAAGAAGATTACCAGTTATTCTTTTATGGCTCCACCCACTGGATAAAAGGTGTTTATAACGATAATAAAGGAGATTGTTACTATAAAGTGGTAGAGGATCGCTGGGGGGATGTGTATTATGTGGAGGCAACCCACGTGGCACTGGTAAATGAAAATGATCTGCTGCCTTTCTCAACGGATGTTCCTCCCGAAGAAAAGATGATCGAAGTGAGCATCAACGATCAGATGGTGATCGCCTATGAATATGGGAAAGCAGTCTTCATGTCCACTGCATCCACCGGGGTGCTCGATGATGGGATCGACCTTTCTACCCCGCCTGGTAGTTATCACATCAATTACAAACGACCCTCTCGCCATATGGTGCATTCTGATAAGATCGGAATTAACGACAATGAGCTGTATGGCGTACCATGGGTTTCCTATTTCACTGCCAGCGGAATTGCTTTTCACGGGACATACTGGCACAACGATTTTGGCAGGCAAATGAGCCATGGCTGTGTGAACCTCCCCATCCAAGCCGCCAGATGGATCTACCTGTGGAGTCAACCGGTTGTCCCACCCCGTCAGGAGAAATTTGTGACTAACAAAGGCACGCCTGTCATTGTCACCTGAGATTTTAGAATTTTCTTAGATTCCACCTCTCAGATTTCGATTAAAATTCTGGCAATTACAAGGATCGAGAATGAGCACAAAAGCAGTATTTGAAGGGTTAATTTTTGATGAGAAGGATAATCTTGTCATCAGTACCTACATTGGAAACGAAGCAACCTACGTGGTAGATGACGAAGGTTTTATGCGCCATATCCCCTGCGAATACGTGGACTGTCAAATCTTGGAATACCTCAAAAAACAGATATTAGAAAACAAAGACCTGCTAACTGATCAAACCGCAAAGATGATCGGGCAGGAAGATATTTTCACCCGCGCTATGATCGAAAACCAACTGGGGGAGATTGATAAGCAAATGGATATGCTCCTCAACACCGGGTTACCAGCCAGCAACCGCGAATATCTGGGGTTGATGGGATTCCGTGTCAAAATCGACGTGCATGGGGATATCTTAGAGATCGTACAGCCTGCTGAGAGCAATGAAGAATAACTGCGATCGATATTTCAAGTACAATTAAGAACAGTGATTCGGTGAGAAATGACTTCTGATTTTATTGTCACGGTAAATGAACTGAATTTCGAATATGAAGTGATCTCCTATTCGATGAACACACCCGTTGTTGTGGATTTCTGGGCAGAATGGTGCCAACCCTGCAAAACGTTAGGACCCACACTGGAAAATATCATCCTGGAGGCAGGTGGCACTATCCGCCTGGCGAAGGTCAACATCGACCAGAATCCCAACCTGGCAATCCAATATGGCGTACGCAGCATCCCTACTGTAAAAGCTTTCGTACAGGGAACAGTGGTTAATGAATTCGTAGGCGTCCAACCCCCTGACCGCGTACGGACATTTTTGGATACGCTGGCTCCCCCCAGCCCGGTCGAATTGGCGGTGGAGAAGGCTTCCAATCTATTGATCAGTGGTGAATGGCAGGAAGCCGAATCTATCTTCCGCGACGCGCTGAAGAACAAGCCTAACTCCAGCAATGGACTGTTAGGATTGGCGAAATCCCTCATTGCACAAGGGAAATCAACCGAAGCGCTGGTATTGCTGCGCGAATTCCCTGCCAGCCGTGAATACAGCCATGCTCAATTATTGATTCCCCTGGCAGAATATGTGGGTACTTTCAAGCAAGAAAAATTACCCGACCAAAACGAAAACGACGCGGCTTTCCGCAATGCCATGCGATTGGTGAGCAAAGGCAACCTTGAGGCAGCCATGGACGGATTGCTGGGAATTCTCAGACGCGACAAGCGCTATCATGGCGGCAGCGCTCGCCAATGTGCTCTGGCAATACTCGAGATGTTCGGCGAAGAGAATCCCCTCACTTCTTCCTATCGTCGCGAACTATCCAATATTCTATTCTAGTCGAGGATCAATTCACCCCAGGTGGTCGGATTGGTGAAGACCCGCCCGGCGATATTCGATACCATACTCTGTTGTATGTTATTGGAGGGATCGTCATTATCCGACACAGAAAAAACAAAACCCAATCGCATGCCCGCATACGGGGTAATCTGCAGTACACTCCAGGGGATGCGGATCTCCATGCGATAGATGCCCGCCGTGCTGGCTGAGACAACATCCACCTGACCGGAAATAGAGCCCTCGCGATCATTGGGGTACCATAAATAAGCTTCCCGCACCCCGCTGGTAGAGCCCTTACCAGGGGAAAAACCAAGTTGAAAATCATCCGCATTCAAGGAAGTGCTGGAGAAATCACCTTGCAGATCTGTGTCGATCAGCAGTTCAACACTATCTCCTTTAAAGATCATTTCTCCGGTGGAATTCTGTATATAGCGGTCATCCTTGACCTTAACCCCTACATATAAAAAACTTTCATCCCAACCAAGGATAAATGAACCTTCCAGGTCGGAGTCATCCTTCCATTCTTTCAGTCCGTATACCACATAATAAGCCGGGTAAGCGATGGTATTCTGTTTCCAATCACCCCAGTCACCGTCCAACACCGGTCTTTTGGAAAGATACTTGGCGGTCACATGTTGGGCACTGCGTTCGAGATTAAGCACGGTGGCTGTTGGTTGGGGCGTAGAGGCAGACATTGTTTGTGAAGTTGGCTCCTGCGTGGCTTGCGCAGCCGCACCAACCGTTTGGGTCGGGTAAGAAGCAAAGAGCGCGGTGAGGGTTTGGGCTGGTTGGTCAAAAATGCTTTTCGGTTCATCTGTTTTAAAAAAGGGGAAATTGCATGAAACCAGCAACCCCATCGAGAGTATGATGATAAGAAGTTTTTTTCGCATATGCTGTTCACTCCTATTATCGTTAATATACTATCACAATCATCCGGGGTTGCATTGGGCAAAGAATTGCTATCCTTTTAAAACAACAGAAGGGCAACCAGACCGGGATAAGACAACCGCTAATGAGAATTCTCTACATGCACACGTTGTTCGAAAAAACTGACTTAATGTGGTGGAAACTGCTTTCTAGCCACCCTTTTCCATATCTTTCATCTGATCAAACTCTTTCTTTATGATAATTGCAACCCATATGCCTATTAAAGCCAATGCCAACACGTCTTGAGGTTGCCATCCGATATATTTCAGGTCAATGTAGACCATCCATGACCAGGATATCATATTAGAGGGGATACTTATCCATGGAGTAATGATATCATGCTTTCCAATGACCGCTCTATAAATATAGCCAGTCACACCATAAACCAATCCAGTTGCGAGATATGCAAGAATCACGCGTTTTATCCATCTGAAGCATTTTTTCATCATTAATCTCCCTTCAACTGTGTAATTGTCACTTTTTTTTCTCTGGCTGGAAAGGCACTATCATACCGTTCCAACTGCTCCTGATCGATATTGAAAAAAACCTCATCCATATAGAGTCTGCCGGAAATCCCCTGCAAACTGTCCGCAACCAGTTCTTTCGCCATGAAAGCGTCGAAGTTTTTCCCTTGGGCGGTGCTGATGGCAAATTTTTGGGCGGCTTCGAATCCAAAACGCTGGTAATAAGCAGAATTGCCAAAGATAACGACAGCCTTATAGTCCAAATGCTTCGCGAGTTCCATTGTGTGTTTTATCAAGCGGCTGCCGATACCCTGCCCCTGGTAAGCCGGCAGCACGCCCACCGGACCGAAGCTGAGCACTTCCTGTTCCCTTCCAACGTCAGAAAGCACTGTGCCTTTCGAGTACACGATGTTCCCTACGATCATCCCATTCAGTTCCGCCACGAAATCCAATTCGCGGACGAAGCAGGGCAAACTGCGCAGGTGGTGCAGCACAAAATGTTCATCACAGCCGGGCTTGTAAACATTCCAGAAAGCTTCACGTGTCAGTTCTTCAACAATACGGTGATCTTTTTCTTCTTCAAGACGAAGTTCAATTCCCATTTGATATCTCTTTCAATAAAAACTACTTTGTAATAACCAGTACTCCAGAGCAGTACGATTTTGCCATGAATTCCACTGTACACTCTGGGAACCAGGTCTGCACATTTTCAGCAACAAGATAATACTCATCTTCATCCCATATATCGTAATCTTTCTTTTTTAGCTTCGCCATATCTCGCACAGTTTCGGTCATTACATCTCCAAATATAATACGTCCGTTTGCAGTCAAAGTATTCAACATCTGTTTAAGGATCATAATTTTCTGTTTATCATCCAAATGATGAATAGCATAAGTACTGATGATAAAATCAAAATTCATCCCCGTAATCTCTTGGGGTAATCCATCTGAAAAGTCACTCTGGAACAATTTTGCATCCGGCATTTTCTTTTCGGCTATTTCTATCATTTTCTTTGAAAAATCAACACCTGTAATCAGATAACCATCATCATATATTTTTTTTGTCAGTATCTCTGTGCCAAAACCAATATCTAGAATATTACCTTTGCTATTTGTTTGCTTAATAAGTCGATATACTTCATTTAGGACTTCTCTGTAAGCCACGAAAGGATATCGCTTGCTAATTTCCCCCAGTTTTACACTCTGGTCATAGCCATTTGCCCATAAATCAAATCCTTTTTCATCTAGCATTTTTTTACCCCTGATTCACCATATTCAACTTATTTTTCCTTATCAATAGATATTATCGATTAGTAGGTATGTTTATTAAAGGAGATGGTATTCTGCAATTTTTATCTTTCGTTTATCAGGATCCTGCTCCCCGCACAGCTTTCTATTAAATGAATACTGATTGTACTGCAGGGCAATTTCAAGAAAGCAAAGAAAGATTCCCATATCGATGGAATTGAAATAAGGAAGTTTCTTTGCCGGTATGAAAGATTTGATTACAGTATTGCGGTACACCTGAATACGATGATCCCCACTGACAATCCGCCAGGGCTGTGAATTGCAGGCGCTGGGAGCATAATGCACCACATCCGCTATATCCCGATAGAATTCTCCTTCCCAGATCATTTCCACTTCCTTACGGTTGCATTCTGCAATATCCTGCCGGAAATCTTGCGGGCGGCTTTTTCCAAAGGCGATCATGATCACATACTCCAAACCGTCATATTGCTTTTCTTTTGGCTTCGCCAGACCAACCCAACAAGCCCCAATATTCTGCGCGGCAAAGAACAGGTCCATCTGCTCGAGCATATAACCGGCATTGAGAAGATAATGAGCATTTTGTTCGCTGTACATCAGCAAACAGTATTCTCCGAATCTGGCAGTGGTTTCTGCTCTTTTGACGATCTTAAACCTGACCCTGATATCCTTCTCCAGCGGGATAAGAGTATCGATCTGCTGCCGGATCGCCTGCATTTCTTTCTCAGAAATGGTTAATCCTTCAGCAAACTTTCTCATTGATCTTCTCTTGAAGAGCATGTCATAGAATTCTTCCATCCTTGCATTCTCCCTTGTTATTCATCCAGAACAAAGCCTACATTCGTTTGCTTAGTGTAGTCACAAATTTTTTAACTGTCAAAGCAATTCATAAAATTGGTAGAGTGGTCAGGCTGAACACATTAATAATCTAATCTTCTGATAGCTTCTTTAAATTGAGAATCTGTCACTCCCGTTCTTCTGCAACGATCCCCTTATCCCCCGGATATTTCAAATTTATAACTTTTACTGCATAATCAGAAGTTACCATAACATGCTCGCGCATATGTCCCGTACCAACCGCCTGCCCGGCAGCGCGCTCTGGACGACCGTATCTTCACAGCTCTTTGCCAGGCGATGAACCTGGAATCCGGCTTGGCGAACGTCGTGCACCCGGCATTCCCCTGCTGCCAGACTTGATTCACGGCATTGCTTTGATGATCAAAACCGATCCGTTCCAGGATATGGGCAGCAGTTTTAACGACCACTGCGCCAGGATGAACTGAGAGGTCTGTTCGGATAACTGTTCCAACTGCTGGCGCAATTGCGGGCAATCCTGAATTTTGATCTGCGGTTTGGTGGGCATAAACTCCTTTTTACAACATTTTGAAAAAATTCATCTATGGGGATAATTAGCCGATGGCTCACTCCGCTCAAGCAGGGTAACCGCCTCCATATGGTAGGTTTGCGGGAACAGATCGAACAGGGCAATATTCTCGATAGCGAATCCTTTTTCAATCAGGCGCCGCAGATCCCTTGCCAGGGTCGCCGGATCGCAGGAGATGTACACCAGCGATGTGACCGCGCTGGCTGCCAGCGCATCAATCACGCGCGGATGCAGCCCGGCACGCGGCGGATCACACACCACCAGCTCCGCCTGCACATCCAGATCAGGCAGGATGTTTTCGACCGATCCCTGATACAGGGAGATATGCTCATATTCATTCAGGTTGGCGGCAAAATCCTGGCAGGCAAAAGAACTGCCTTCCACTGCCACCAGTTCATCCACCAGGGGTGCCATGAAGTGCGAGAACAGCCCCACCCCGGCATACAGATCAAGCACACGGTGGGGAGCCTTCTGTTTCAGAGTAGAGAGCAGGCGGGTCACCATTTTTCCTGCCAACCCGGCATTGATCTGAAAGAAAGAACCCGCCGAAACACGGAAGGGGTGATCCAGAACAGATATCTGGATGTTATCTTCCCCGCTCAATACGATCATCTCATCACCCACCCGGTGCACCAGTGAAACAGGGAAATCCAATTCGACCTCGGGGATTATTCCCTGTTCGTCTCCCTGCATGATCACCAGCACATCTCCGCTTTCATTCTGGCGTATTTCAATACGTTCGATTCCTGACTGCGGTTCCAGGCTCATATTTTGCCAGAGCTGCTGGATGGCCGCCTGGGACAGCAAACAGCGGGTGAGTTCGAACACCTCATCTGAGGAACGCTTTTTGAAACCCAATTTACCGCTTCCGGTAAGATGGAACTGCATGACATTGCGGTAGTTGAAAGGTTCGTCGGATTGAAAGACATCCAGATCCGGGATGGAATCCAGATGGGCAATGCGCTGCAACTGCTCCTGTAAGATAGTTTTTTTGTATTTTATCTGTTCCGCATAGGGGATATGCTGGTAGTGGCAACCGCCGCATACTCCAAAATGCGGACAGGGAGGCTCTATGCGCACGGGAGAAGGGTCGATGATGTGCTGCAGTTCACCTCGCACGTACTTCTGTTTATCATCTACTATACGGATGGTTACCTTTTCACCCGGAATTACCAGCGGCACAAAAACCGCCCTGCCATCCGGCAGGCGTGCAAAGCCATCACCTCCATAAGCCAACCGATCAATTGTTATCTCATGGGTTTCCGAATTTTCCATACTTCCATCTTTCTTGCCGGGTATAACATTCATTAAATGGATCGACCACTTCATTTTCCCACAATCTGTCCTCATTAGAACAGGTATTTTGCCAAACTTGAATAATTTCCGAGGCTGTGGAAAAATGGAGGAAATTTGGAGAAAAGTGGAGAGAATGAAGATTTTTCAACGCAAAACCCTCTATCTGAATGGTATCTGGCAGATCACACCCTGACCGTTTTTATACTCTTTGCTTCTATTCGAGTCATTA
>JAAZNC010000055.1 GCA_012798455.1 Chloroflexota bacterium
GACAGGCTGCTTCACTCCTTGAATATCCCCATCTCAAGTGTTGATAAGTCAGTTCACTTTTGAAGTTTCGTCCAGCTTCGGAAAATTTCACAGTTCACTTTTAAAGTTTTTATGTGTCCACTTTTGAAGTTTTCCCAACAGATCACCTCTAAAATTTGTTAGCAGAACTTTAAAAGTGAACCACTAATATCACCCAAAAATCGAGAAAAATAAACAATCATATTGTAAGGAAGCGTACCGAACTTACTTTAGTTCACTTTGTTCATTTGGAACCGAAAAAGACTCTTAATCGTATTAATAATTAAAGTAGATTTAGCCAGGAGTAGACATGACCGAAGAATTTCGTGTAAATGGGGATGAGATCCTTACCAAGATCAAGGAGTTGGTAAAAGAAGGTAATATCCGGCGGGTGATCCTCAAGAATGAGGAAGGTAAGACCCTGGTCGATATTCCGCTTACCGTTGGTGTTGTTGGAACCATCATCGCACCGCAACTAGCCGCTGTTGGCGCCATTGCCTCGCTACTAACACGAGGAACGATCGTGATTGAAAAAGAGGAAGTGAATTAACTCAGTATCAATTTGATAGATCATTCATCCAGAATTCGTAACGGAATGGATATAACAACTGTAGGAGTGTTTGTCACATCGCCTATCATTCAGCGATAAGAATGATCTTACGTTTAAACAAACACTCCATGGTTCTCCGCATCAGTAATTACCGCACAGATTGTGAAATTCTTACTCCAAGTTTGCACAGCACCGATCGCAGACATCATACCTTTTGGATCTCCGTGACATAAGTCTCTGATAATAATATTCTCAGTTCAGATGGCGCTATCGTTAATAGCGCTTTCCTTTAATCCGCAACCACGAAAGAGATCCCAACCAACCCTGCCCCGGTGTGGATGGAAAGCCCTGGATTTAGAGAAACCAACGGCATCTCATCGGGGCAATCGATGGATTTGCGCAGCATCTCTTCAAATTCAAGCGCTTCTTCGTCAGCAGTAACATGCAGAATACACATTTTTTCGATTTTCTTATCTCCCACATCCTGCTGTGCCAGTTCAATGACCCGTAACCATGATTTTTTGCGTGTACGGATCTTCTCTAACAGGTCCAATTTTCCATTCTGAACCGATAGGATGGGCTTGATATTCAACATACCCGCCATGCCGGCTGCCAGGTGGCTTACCCGCCCACTCATGGAAAGGTATTTCAGGGTATTCAGAGCGCCATAAACATGGGCACGTTTTCCGGTCGCGGTTGCCGCTGCCAGGATCTGCTCGATACTTTTGCCGCGCTTGGCAGCTTCGGCAGCCGCCAGCGCCATATAACCCTGTGCCATGGTCAAACTGCGTGTATCGATCACCTCGATTTGTACTTTAGATGAAAATTCTTCAGCAGCTAATTTTGCCGCACTGTAAGTGGCACTTACCTCGCCGCTCACACAGAAACACACAATGGCATCCGCTTTATCCTTTTCAACTGCATCCTGATATGCCTCACTGAATTTCCCCGGAGATGGGGCAGCAGTAGTGGGAAGCCGCTCCTCCTTATCGATGCGTGCGAAGACCTGTTTGTCATCAATTTCAGTACAGGCATCATATACATCTTCGCCAAATTGAATGGAGATCGGTACCAATCTGACACCATATTTCTTTGCCATCTCAACTGGAATGCTTGAATCCGAATCTGTAATAATAGAAATCATTGCGGGATACTCCCTTTTTAATAAAGATAAACAGAAAAATACTCGATTAGTTATGCTAGCATATTTAGCCAGGATAAACAACCATTCAATGATGGAAGTAATGTTTTAATATAACTCAGGAAATAATTTTCTGCTATCGTTTTAAAAACATATCGAATTAAAATAAAAGTACTCCGGTCAGGAATACTTTTATTTCAGTTTTGGAGCATTGGTCAATTTTCCAAATAATTGTTGAAAAAATCGACCGTGCGTTGGATGAAAAGCGCATCGCTTGAACCCAATCTGTAGAAGGTATGCGGCTGTCCTTGATAGAAATAGCACTCATGCTCTTTCCCCAGTTCTGCAAGAATATTGCAGAGGGTTTCGGACCATGCCGGTGAAACCGTTTCGTCATCCGACCCGTGATGAACGCTGAAGGGAGCAGTGATATCACGCAAGTCATAGACCGGTAAACCGAGAGGATCATTATTGTAACGCTGGCTGACAGCACCATACAGCACAATAGCCTTGATGCGATTTTCCAGTGTTGCCACCCGCAAGGCGATACCACCCCCAAGGCTATGCCCCCAAATGCCCAACTGTTGCATATCGGCATTCTTGAATATACCTTCCTGCCCTGCCATCTTGTCGACCAAGGCGATCAGGTTCATCACATCGATGGTATAACCAGCCAGCGAGTCTCGTACTCGACCGGGACTGTCGGAAGGAGGAAAATTGCGCATGTTCGGATGTAAAACAATATATCCTTTTCGAGCAATGGAATCAGCATAACGCGTCGAATAATCAAGTGTTTCATACTCACTGGCAGGAATATAACCATGCAATGCAATTACCACCGGGAATGGACCATCCCCATCGGGCACATTTACAAAACCATGAATGGTCAAGCCATCGCTGGTATAAGTGATATAGTAGCGCGAGAATTCTTCTTTCCGCTCCCACATATATTCAACCGTCAATTCCCCATCACCATAATTGCGTTCCTGAAGGGCAGCAATAGAATATGATACGGTCAGCGGAGTAGGGGTAGGATTAGCCTGAGAACCCACTGCTGTCGAAACAGTTTCGGGGTCAGCGAGCATGGCTACCGAAGAATAAGCGGGGGAGCAACTCACCAATCCAATTACGAAAATCATCGTCAAGTATAAATATTTTTTCATTGTAGATCCATTTAATTCTAATTTTCGATCGATTTTATTTTTTATCAATAGAAATTCTACGAGGTTGTCAAAGTCATTTCTATTAACAATCCATTAATTGATTTGTTTTCTATACAAGATGCAAATGAAAAGGCAGTGATAATAATAGAAATTTGCCCTTTAAGGTACGCGTGTTTCGCCCATCGGCAAAATAGATAAATAAACTCCATAGTAGGGAATAATGCACCACAAGCAGGAAGTGAGAAAAACACTCGATACATTGAAAATATCTACTTTGAACGAGACCTGAAGCAGCTTGATCCAATTATGACTTTATTCGATCAGAATGATCAAATCAAAATGATCGGAATTGGTGCTTATGAACGCAGCGGGTTAGATCGGTTCGCCGGACCACAGCGCACCCGTGAGATGGTTGCCGGCGACTGGGAATACTAAAGGATAGAAAGATCCATAACAGTTGGCTATTATCCATGTTCTTGAGTGAATTGCCTGGGTGTCGATGAATGCCATACTTTTGAAGAGTGAGTATTCGAAAAAGCCATGTCGTAATATCTTGCCCAGATGGAAATCATATTGAAAGTGACCAATGGAAGGCTGTTTAAACGATGATGAATGGTACTTTCTACAGGTTGGGCAATTTACACAACCGCATGAAAAAGATTGGTGATGGTTGAGCAATGGTCATCACCGTTGTGTCAGTCAATCGTGACACGGGTTGGAAATTCGCTGCCCTTCACTGGTCTATGCCTGCGGCATAAGTCATTCGTACCGACCAATTCACTTACTTAATCCAACATACTCTGCATCGAAGCAACATATTTCGAATATTTGTCAAACCGGAATGGGAAATCCGCCATTAATGTGGCAAGAGCCGTGGAACTTTCTACGCTGCTCTTCAATTCCACTATTACTTCATCAAGCAACGGAACGCAGAAACGAAAATTAGGTGAATTAGAATAGCGCTGGTCGAAACTTTTTAATTCATAATCCAGTGTTAAACGGGTTTCTCCATCAGCCGTCACATAATATTCCCGGTAGAAACGGCTTATCAGAACCGGTCGCACCGAAATCAATAATGGGAGGAAAAAATCATTGGCTGAAGACCTGAGATATTGCATAATCTCCACCCAGGAAGTTCGCTCCAGCTTCAAAGTATGGTTCAATTCCTGAACCTGTTTGATGCCTAGGCGATTGTTACGATGTTTTAACTCCAGATAAGCTCGGTGGAATTCCCGAAGGGAAGGTCCATACCAACGCAATCGAAGTTTTTGGTGAACATCGATCCCTTCCAGATGATCATTCAGGCTATCAAATTCCCAAGTATCGAAATAGATGTTATTAATCCAACGTGGAGGATAAGCACGTCGAAAAGCACGCGGATGGGCGATAATCCAGGCATGCAGGCGTGGAAGCTGCAAGCCTGACAATGGCGCTTTAATCTCATAACGCAATTCTTCCGTTTGCGAATCGCGTTCGACTGGTTTTAATGGTTTCACTCACCCACCCAGTAAGTTATCCTGTTCGATTATGCTAACTGAAAGTTTGGGATATTTGATACGCAGGGTATCCATCAACTGCGCCAGTATCTCACCATTTTCTAGGTGAACATAATAAGTAACCTGGATATGGTCTTCCGCGCTATCAAGGCGCCGCAGATCGGCATTCTTGGTTATCCCTAGAATGGTTTGGTTGATCTCGGTAAATTCTTTTCCACCATTCTGTTTAAAACTGCCTTCCAGATTCAAGAAAAGATTACTGCTGCCATTGGCTTTATCTTTGACGATCAGATAGCGAACCAGCAAAAATACCATGATCGTTCCAAAGGCTACCAGCGTGGCAATACGCTGATCTGCTCCAAAACCTAACCCGATCCCAATGGCGAAGAAAAGAAAGATCAATTCTTCAGGGTCCTTGATGGCAGTTCGAAAACGCACAATAGAAAGTGCGCCGACCAAGCCCAATGAAAGCGCCAAAGATGATTTCACGATCGAGATCACTAACAAAGTGATCAAGGAAAGCAAGGGTAAGATAGGAGAGAATTTCGCCCGATTCGAGAGAGATGAACCAAATTTTCGATAGTAAACAGCCAACAAAGAAGAAAGCACAATACATAACCCGAGATTGAGTAGCAGGGTCTCCAGTGATAAGGGTGCAACTGTTGTAGTATCCATATGAAAATCTCCTTGAGTTTGATGAAATCTAATTTCCCAATATACCCTGTTCGTACAGGTTATCGATGTCAAGATCAACGGTCGGCATTTCCACGCCATCTATCGTCACCATACTACCGGATTGAACCAAAGTAGTATATTCCGCTTCCAGGATAGACACATTGGAAGCAATGATCTGTGCCGGGCCGAAGACCGCTTTTTTAATATAGGCAGATAACCCAGCCACCCGCACCAAACTGATCTGAGAATCGGTGATAGTCACATTGGAAAGATCTTTTGAAGCCACTCCAATTCCAACCGATTTGATCACCGTGTTTGAAACATCCACATCACTATCTTCTCCGGCAGACACCGCCTTATCAGCGATATTTAAAAATGTAGAGTTTTTAACCGTCACAGTAGAACCACTCACATCCACCCCATCTCCTTGAATATCGTGGAAACTGCATTGCGCTATCGTTCCCTCTGTAAAATCACCGTCGAAGGCATCGGAAATTGTATTGGAGAACACGCTCTGGATGAATTGGAAATCGCTTTGAATGACATTAATAGCATCTTCAGAATAGGTATGGCGAATTTGCACATTCTGCAAGGTAATCGGGCTTTCAAAAAAAGTGATCCCGCCGGTCAATACCCAGCCATCCCGTTCGATGCCGGTCAGATTCTCGACAAGCGCGTAACGCCAGAGTGAACGTTCTTGAGCAGATAGAACGATGATCCCCCCCCAGGTTGTCGTCTTTGATGTCAATAGAACAGGATGATCTTCGCTACCATAAATAGAAATTGGCTCGGTTGTGAACAGGATCGCTTGTTCTTCAAATTTGAGTGTGGTTCCTTCGGGAATGACCAAACGGACATTCTGAGGAATGATCAAGTCACCTTCCACATCCCATTCACCCGGTTGCGTGACAACCGTATTCTCATCGATCCTGGAGATATAGGGATGGTCGGCAAGGAAATCTTGTAATGTTGGTTGCACAGGGCGTGGATTCTCTTCCACACCTTGTGGAATGATTTTCTCCACCAATTGTACCAACGCAGTTTGAGAGCCCCCCAGTAAATTCACCTCAATCTGAATAGTGGATTCTTCTACCTGGTTTTGCCATTCATAGGGAACCAGAAAACGATAGGGTTCATAGATCACTTCATGCCCCGGACGCAAGGTTGGCAGGTCATAACCGGCTTCCAGGTACACCCAACTGTTAATTTGCTCAAACCAATCATTCGAGAAGGGAATCACATTCCCATCCACGATCAGATTACGCGCCTGCACCGGCAGGATCATCTGATTGATCAGATCTACCTGTAAATACTTTTTTCCATCCACCCATACTTTTTGAAATCCACCCCTTAACGCGTTTTCTGGGATTAAATTGATTTCAAGCATGGTGCGGCGGGTTTCCAACCGTTCCCAGGGTGCATCCAATCCAGAATCGTATTCCTTAGAGAGTGCATTTTGGAAAACCAGAAATTGAGGTTCCAGATCTTCTTTTAGATCTGCCAAATATTGGGGGTTGGTAAGCAACTCTACCTCGCGCAAGTATGCTTCCTGCACCTCGGCATCTTCAAACATGGAAGGAATAGAATAAGGGAAAGTCGCCACATCCACTTTGAAATAGGTAAGAGGATTCGCATCATAAGCGATCGGTTCCAGTAAGGTAGTTACCGGATTGTAATAAAAACGGATATTATGCCAAGCCGTTCCATGCTCTGCCGCCCACAGGTCAGTGATAGCGAAGAATTTCCCTAATTTTTTGACATCAAATACTTCGGATGCTTTCAATTCACCTTTTTGGAATGCACGCAGTCTGCTGACTGCTGTTTCGGCCTCTGCTTTCAGCACCTCATTAGCTTCCACCCGGCTGTTGCGAAAAATCGTGATCTCGGCACTGTCATCATCCATTACCAGGAAAAAACCAGCATCCTGGGCATTCAGCATCAGCGACTCGCCACCCACGCTGCGAAAGGAAGCCCAGTTATCCCACATGGTATCTTCATCGAATTTCAAGATGATCCCTTCGCGACGACCCTGTGATTCAAGCAAATGCTCGGTGAAACTTTCTTCAACCGCATAGATACCTTTGTATTCACCGTTGATGATGATATTGACAAAATTATATCGAGTAGTGAGGATACCTTCTTGCAGTAGATTCTGGTGGTATCCCCATTCGTTCAGGAATTCTCGGGTTTCAGGAGCCTGAATAGAAAAACGCTGCATACCCATAAAAGCTTGATCGTCGTTCTCCAACTCGATACGCAGAGACCATTTATCGCCTGCATAATGATCACTCCAATCCCCCTTGAGGCGCACTTCCACGTCCATTTTATCCCCATCTTCCAACTGGATCGTCGCCGGGACAAAATCTTCATCGTCTACATTCAATATGCCGATCTGTAACGCTTCTTCACGCTTTGCTCGTAGTGTTTCCTGGCTGTCAAAAGGAAGGTCAATATACACATTTTGCAATCCATTATCGGTATAAAGCGCTACATCATTTTCAATCACATCCGAGATCGTTGATACGCTTTTTTCCGCGATACCCAAGAAGGTCCGTAATTTAGCCGTATAACCTCGTTTGTGGGCATAAGCACCTGCCAGGAAACTCAACCCGAGGATAAGGAAGATGACCAATACAATAATCCAGGGATGTTGAAAGAATTTTCGCCAGTGGGTTTTCAGAGCATATTTCTCTTGTTTTTTCTGTTCAAAACGCATAAAACCACCAAACTCTTAATATTTGTATTTTAAAACGCATTCTAGTGTAAACACAACGCCACCAAACCTTAATGGGGTTGAAGGATCCAATATGCGGGCGTATAGGTCGAAAGATCATTGAATTGCCCGCCTGCCAACGGAAGTAATGAGAAATTCACATCACTTCCATCAACCGTGATCTTCAAAAGAGCATCCGCTGCGCTATCTCCTTCCCCTACCGCAATCGTATATAGATTGGAATTGGGATATTGATAATAATAAGGTGATAGGTTACCTCCGAAAGCACCCACATCTCCGGCAATGATGTAGATGGGTTTCTCAAACGAGGATGGTATCAGGATATCGTCACGCAGGTAAGAGAAATTCGAACCGTAATCACAAAAGCCATTAGCCCTACCCATCAAATCATCGTCTTCCAAAAAGATCAGTTTATGAGTGAAAATGAAAATATTCTTGATGGCATCATTATGCAGGGCGTTTTCGAGTACAACATCGAGCATGTCGAGCTGGTGTCCCTCGATATAACAGTGAGAAATGATCGTATCCAGAACAATGATCTGCAGAGCACCATATTCAAATGAATAGTAAGTTTGCCCAAAATTTTCCTGATAGAACGTGCGCCCATTTTTCAGGTCATGATTTCCAACTGCATTAAAGATCGGTATGGTGATTTTATCGAGAAAAGTGCTGCGCAATCCCCTGATACTTTCCGATGAGGGCAAGTAGGTCATATCTCCCAACGAAAAGAATAGATTAGCCTGAGATGAATTGATCTCATCAATATTATTTTGAACGGTGTTGGAAATTAACGGGTTACCTTCGTTGTAGGGACTGCCATATAAGTGCCCTCCTGCCAGGATCGTGATGGGTGAATCCATGTCAATCGTTGTTATCGCAGCCGAATTTAATCGAACGATTGAAGGATCAACTACAAAGGCATAATCGCCGGTCATCCGATCGGTTACAAAAGAACCCTGAGAAATAAGTTCATCTTCCAGCGTGGCAATATCATTCCGCATATCTTCATAGACCTGCTGGTATTCCGTACGGGTTCGCAGCAGTTCATGGCGCAGACGATAGACATAAATAAAACCACTGGTCAGGATAACCAGTAGGAGCGCGATGACTGATATTTTGAAGAAGGTTTTATGACCAGAATAAAATGACCTCATAAAATTACTCACAGGGAATGTAAATACTATATCATGAACATGATATCATACCAGCTTTATTGCGATATTGTAATAATTAAAAAACTTGTCTTGCGAGGACAAGTTTTTTGGTTCACTGATTTCTAAAAGAAAAATTATCCTTCCAATTCCTTCAATTCAGCAGCAGAGAGAAATTTAAAAAGTTTGCTCCCTGTCTCCGGGTCCACTGCTTCAGCAGCTTTACGCCCATTTTTCAGTGTTACGATCTGTACCTTGCTACTGTCAATCATCACATGCTTTTTTGCCTTTAAGGAATAAAATTTTACAGTTGCCATATCATCCTCCTGGATTATTTTATGCGCTCATGCGGATTGGGTTTTGCAGAAGCGATGAATCCCCACATATTGTTCTAACTGTTTCCATTATACCTACTTTTTTACCTTTTTAACGTCCAGCTGATTATGTCTTGACAGATACTATACCGAATGGTATAGTATCTGTCATTATGGAAAACCAAGAAAAATTACTGCAAGTCGGATTGCAATTCTTCTCCGAGCGAGGATATGACGCAGTTGGGATCCAGGAGATCGTGGATGCAGCGGAGATCACCAAACCAACCCTGTATCACTATTTCGGAAGTAAAGAAGGACTGCTGGAGAGCATCTTATCCAGCAATTTTTCAACGCTCTTCGAAAGATTAGATCAAGTCGCACATTACAATGGCGATGTAAAGACCTCACTTGAAAATGTAACCCGTTGGTATTTTGATTTTGCCAGGCAGCATGCTATTTTCTACCGTTTTCAATTAGCCTGTTGGTTTGCCCCACCCGAAAGTGCCGCTTTCCGCTTGATCAAACCCTATGGACAACGGCAGCAAACTATTTTCGAAAGCTTGTTTCTGGATGCAGCAGAAGATCACGGGAATATGCGTGGAAGACACCAGCGTTACGCTGCTTCCTTTCTGGGTTTGATCAATACCTACATCGGACTTTCATTCAGTGACTTCCTCGAGCTGGATGAAACCGTGCTAGGCAACACCGTTCATCAATTCATGCATGGCATCTTTTCTTGATATTTTTTTCCGGAGAATATACCTACCAGTATGTATATAAGGAGCGATAACACAATGGCACATTGGAGCGAAACATCAATTTTCTATCACATTTACCCGTTGGGCTGTTTAGGAGCACCCAAACAAAATGATTTCACTGCCAAACCAGTTGCACGCCTGGCAGAGATCGAACAATGGATTCCCCACTTCAAACAACTGCATATCAACGCATTGTATCTGGGTCCTGTTTTTGAATCCACTGCCCATGGATATGACACCGCTGATTATTATCAAGTTGACCGCCGTTTAGGAGATAACGCCACTCTCATAAAATTGGTCGATGTGCTTCATCAAAATGGGATGCGCGTTGTACTGGATGGTGTTTTCAACCATACCGGTCGGAACTTCTCTGCTTTTAAAGATATCCAACAAAATGGCATACAATCCCGTTATGTCGATTGGTTTGTCGATATCAACTTCCAGCAAAAAAGCCCATTCGGAGACACATTTTCATATGCAGGTTGGAATGGAAATTTTGACCTGATCAAGTTAAACCTGCAAAATCCCGAAGTGAGTAACTACTTGCTGGGGGCAGTGGATTTTTGGATGCGCGAATTTAAAATCGATGGGGTGCGCCTGGATGCCGCTGATTGTGTGGGGATACCCTTTCTACAAAAATTATATGCACATGTCAAACAAGTCCAGCCGGAATTTTGGTTGATGGGAGAGATCATTCACGGAAACTATGCGCAATACGTGGATGCAGGGGCATTGGATTCGGTTACCAATTATGAATGTTACAAAGGGTTATATTCCAGTCATGTTGATCGCAATTACTTTGAGATCGCCTATTCGCTGAACAGGCAGTTTGGCGAGAACGGAATTTATCGTCACTTTTTACCTTATTCCTTTGTGGACAATCACGATGTGAATCGCCTCACCAGTAATCTAAACAACGCTAAACATGTGTACCCGGTGTACTGCCTGCTGTTTAGTATGCCCGGTATTCCATCGATCTATTACGGCAGTGAATGGGGTATTCAGGGTCAGAGGAGTTCCTCAGATGATAGCCCGTTACGCCCACAAATCACTTTGGAACATCTGCACAAACATGTCAAAGATACAGATCTCGCAAATTATATTGCACAGCTCAGCCAGATACGCTTGGATTCCCCCGCTCTACAGCTTGGTGATTACCACCACATCTTAGTAAAACATGAACAGTTTGCATTCATGAGAGCATATCAAACAGAGCAGATCGTGACCGTAGTGAACGCCAGCCAGACATCACAAGCCATGCAGATTCCTTTCTATGGGAATACCGCAAACAGAGGAATCGATCTGATCTCAGGAACAACCCTGGAGATCAGGAAGAATGCTCTCCTCATTCCTGATCTAAAATCCAATGCAGGGATGATCATTAAACTCGTGCCTTGATCATAACGACCTCAATCGATATCGCGCTAAAAGATTCGGAAATGACCTGGAAATCCTTTTCGATTACGATCTTTGCTCGCCAATTTCATTATCTTATGGTTCATGATCCGCTTTGAAATGCTTGGTATATACTTAGGTATTAAAGTATCAGCACTGCCATCCAAATCATACTTTATTTCTTGTGGTGATTTTTTTTAAAATACGGTCACAGGAAAACCAATAATCAATGCTACCCAAACAAGATGAAGCAATACATAAGTACGATCCCCATCGCTACCGCTTCCGCTATCCCTAATGGAGACTAGTTGCGATATTAAGAGATAGATTGCCCCACCCAGAAAGATCAAAAGTTCAATACAGGAGAGCGTCTGTCTTACTTCTTTTCAATCTATACACTCTGCTACGTCACAGACCCACCAGCAAATCTTCTTTCTTGTATTATGCAATTAAACTTTTACATTCCGGGGCTCTTTTCACGTGGAGTATGCTTTTGTAAGATAAATACAAACATAAAACCCAAAATAGTTGGAACAATAAAAGATAAGAAACGAAAAGCTATAACAACCACTACAGCGACATGCGTAACTATGCCTAATTGTTCATACAAGGCAATCATGGTCGATTCCACTACTCCAATCCCTCCGGGAAGGATAAAGGTAGCTTTTCCCAATAATTGGGGTAATCCATATCCAATCAGTAAGACCTGTGGGGAAATAGTCTGTCCTGCCGCCATAAACAGGAAAAACAAAGCGAGTACGTCGAAGAAATAGGTCAGGGTAGTTCCTAAAACTGGCTTGATCCAACCCTTATTGAAAAACTTATCACGCATCATGAAGAACGCATCTACTTGATGTACAATCTTGCTTTCTTCATAATCCTTTTTGGTCAATGATGATATCTTCTCCATAAATCCAATGGAAAATCTCTTGGATTTTTGCCTGTCACGCAGGAACAAATTAAACAGAAATAATGCACTGACCAATAGGATGAAAATTATGATGAATGCTTTTAATTGCGTGGGAGTCAGAGCATTCAACCCGAATAGATAGATCACACCCATCAGGGAAATGATCAACACCGCAATGTTATTAAAAATGATCGGCAGAAAACCTGTCATGCTGGCAGCCTGAGTCTTGACGTTCCTCATCCGCAACCACTGCAAACTGGCAGCGGCAGATCCGACCATCCCCCCAGCCACCATACCGAAACTGGCAGAGCCCAGCACGATCATCACCGCCTGCCCAAGTGAGATACGTTCTCCAAACAACCCCAGGATTGTATTCAAAAAATACCCGCTAAACACAAATCGGAGAACTTCAAAGAGGATTGCACAAAAAAGCATCTGGTAATCAAGACTTTTGATAGCCTTGATCGACTCGGGAATCGCTTTAATATGCGGATTTAGAATTTTGATCCCAATGAGGAGAAATATGATAAGCCCTGCGATGCGAAAAATTTGCCGTGTTCTTTGATCCATAGATAAGCAATATAACCCCTTTTCTATTTCCTACCATCAATCGCTATTTATAGCAATCCCGACGAAAAGCAAAACCCTGGAGATATACGCTAACTTTCTGGCAAGTTATATTGGTCTTGCCCTTCGCGAGTATTTTCCCATGGATATATCTCTGAACCTTTGGCAGCTTCGCGAACAATCGGGTCAGGGGAATAGATACCTGCTTTTTCAGGAGGGATCAAATCAGCAATATGATGCATGATCTCGTGCCCAAAAGCATCAATCTGCTCTCTGCTTTGATACCCTTTTCCTTTGATCTTAAGGGGACCGAATGGTTTTCCAACCCGTATTCTCACTTTTGCTTTCTGTAACTTGCGCAGTGAAGGGAAAACCTCGGGCATTCCATCAATCCCGATCGGGAGCAGGGGGGCGCCGGTTTTTGCTGACAGATATGCAGCTCCTGGGCGCGCCGGACGCAAAATCTGCGCCCAAGAACCCGCTTCAGGAAAGATTCCAACAATCCCACCCTTGTTCAGGATCTTTTCCGCTTCATTCAAAGCATAAGTGGATCCGGTTCCTCGATAGACCGGCAAGTATCCCCACAGCTTTGGGAGGAAATGCACGATCCCGGGTGCGTGAGGAAATTGTGCTCCACCAATAAAATCCATCGGCCAGGGTGCCACTCGCACAAAGATAGCAGGGTCGATAAAACTGAAATGGTTTCCCACCACCAATAAAGGACCATGTTTGGGAAAATTACCTTCGCCCTCGATGTTCAACTCGGTTAAAAGCCCAAAAGCAATCTTGGAAAGCCATTGCATAAAACGACGTAAAGGACGTCGTTGGGCATAAACGGGAGATTCAACGGTCATGGTCATTGATCACTTCCTATGACATTTCAACATCACCATTTTGTGCTGCGATTCGTCCTTTTTTCTCATCCACGAACAACAAGAGCATCAAACCGACCAACAAGAAAAGCAAAATTGTCACTAAAGCAAAACGATGACCGATCTGTTCGGTTACAGTGACAGCCAGATCATCTCCTGCCATCACCAGACCAGCCGCAACCAGAGTGTTCATTACCCAATTTGAAATACCAGTAGCGGAAAAGCCCATGATCCCGGGGCCAATAACGGACGAAGAACGCCCTGCCAGCGCAAAGAAACCATAAAATTCGGTGCTTTTCTTTTTAGGAGCAAAAATACTGACCATCGTGCGACTGAGAGATTGCACGCCAGCGATCGCAAAACCTGCCAGACCGCCAACGATGAAAAATGCCGCTTTGGAATTAATAAGGATCATGCCACTCACCGCAATGATCATCAAGATCAGAGATTGCACAAGACTGTTCTTGAAACCGATTTTTTCACCGATCAGACCATAAACATATGCGCCTGCCACATTAGTGACCTGCACAATGATGACGAAGATGATCAGATCTGTACCTGAAACCCCAAATAACACTGCCCCAATAATCGCTGCAAAATCGAGAGCCGCAATTACACCATCATTGTAGATCAACAAAGCCACCATGTATTTCAAAAATTCTTTGTAGTTGCTGACCGATTTGATCGTTTTGCTCAACCGATCCCAAGCAATTTTAAAATAATTTTTATGGATCTTCTGTTCGGTAGATGGTTTCTCTTTGATGAGGAAGAAAGTTGGGAGAGCAAACAGTGCATAATAAACTGCCGTGATCACCAGCGAAAAACGTACAATCGTTGTATCACCGGGGTTCAATTGGATCAGCACCAGAACGATCAGCAGGCAAATAATGCCACCAAACGAGCCAATCGCCCAACCGTTGCCGGATACTTTACCAAATTCATCCTCATCCGCGATATCAATTAGCAATGCATTATAAAAAACCTGCCCACCACGATAACCGATCTCAGCAATAATGAAAAATACCATGCCTAACAAGATATCGCCCTGTTTTACCAGAAATAACAATCCAGTAAAAATCACCGATAACGTCGTCATAAAGAACAGAAATTGTTTCTTCTTGCTTGAATAATCTGCCAAGGTTCCTAAAAAGGGAGAGATAATTGCAACAACCAGAGTGGCGATCATCAACGCCAACCCCCATAAGGCAGAACCCTCCGGACCACCCACTACCACATTTTTAAAATAAGTTGCATACACAGCCAAAAGCACTACAGCTGCATATGCAGAATTCCCGAAGTCATACAAATACCAAGCCCACTGCATCCTGTGTTTTTTGCGTGTTTCCATTTTCTCAGCCATGCTATTGTCTCCTCATCGAATAATGATAATGAAGCTTAACGTGCTTAACACCAAAATTCTCTACTGAGTACATCTTGATCGTACAAGGATAACACAGGTTAAATAAAACAGAATAATTGCTCTATTTTGGGAAAACGTCCCATTTCTGCAGATATTATGCGTCAAATCTCGGGCTATTGAGGAATCAAACGATAGATCCTATCATCCCCACTGTTCAATGTTCCCCGTCCATCTCGATTACTGGTCGTAAAATAGATATAACCATCCGGACCTTCTACTACTTCTCTTACTCTACCCACAGAATCGACGATTTTCTCAACCCCAACAATCTCTTGTGGGTCTTCAGCTGATATGCGCACCCGCACTAATCCCTCACCACGTAAAACACCGAAGAAAAAATCACCTGTATATTGTGGAAATACACTGTCACTATAGAACATTGCGGCTGCCGGTGCTTCAGCAGGAGTAAATGTGATAAGAGGAGAGATGGTTCCTTCCATCGTTTCCTCATGCGAGATCAGAGGCCACCCATAGTTACCGCCTGCCTGGATCAAATTGATCTCATCGCCACCTGGTGCTCCATCAAATCCAGAGGGACCATGCTCAGTAGCATACAATGATCCGGAATCAGGATCCCAATCCAACCCCTGGGGATTACGATGTCCCAGGCTATAAACCGGAGAATTAGGAAAAGGATTATTCGCCGGAATACTGCCATCCGAATTGACACGCAATATCTTGCCTGCCAGAGATGAAACATCCTGGGCGCTTTGCGGCTGCAGTGCATCCCCGGCAGTTATAAAGAGGGTGCCATCCGGCGCAAACGCCAATCGGCAACCCGCATGATTACTGGCAGAGGGGATCTTTTCAATAACTGTTCCATCCAGGTTTATTTGGTCTACTTCGTCCTGCAACCGTACAACTCGATTGAAAAGAGCACCATCCTGTTGATAGGTATAACAAACATATAGGAATTTGTTATCTGTATAAGCCGGATCGATAGCCATGCCCATCAGTCCAGCCTCATCTCGCGCCACCACATCATCAAATTGATACACTGGATCTGATCGAAGGTCACCATTCACAATCTCACGGATCGTTCCACTGCGTTCCGTGACCAATATGTGTTCCGAACTGGTAAAAATCAAACTCCAGGGGATATTTAGATTTTCTGCCACCACCTCTATTTTCCAGCTTACAGGTGAATCAGTTGCTGAAGTGGTAACGATGGTTGGAACTGCAGTTCCAACCGGAATATTTGTATCTTGGGGGGCTAAAGTGGTCATTACCGACGGAGTCAGTATGGAACTTTGGCAGGCAGAAACGGACAAAACGAATATCCCAATGACTAGCAATAGGCAGTTTTTTTTCATGAATCCAGTATAACAAGCTTGCCGAGCAAGAAGCGAAACACAAGCGATTTATATAAGTCTCTAATATTAAATGGAAAGTTCCGGGAGGCACTTAATGAGTGTCTCGGAAATAGGTGATTCCGCTTCTCCCATCTGCAAAATACAGCATGCCGGTTTATGGAGCTTGGTTGCCACGGCATATACTCCTGCACACGCACGGTCGATCGCAGCAATGTTGGCAGTTTTGAATCTTTGTATCTGCTGATCATAATCAGCCTGGAGAGGGATCGCTTCGGGAATATGGTATGGGTCAATGTCGACCGTTGCCGTGATGCCGACATGAAAACCGATGGCATGCTGTTTGAAAGTTTTTCGCACAGCGTTGATCAATTCAATGTTGGCAACAGCAGGGATGAGCATAGGCAGATATTCCTGTGAAGTTCCATCCTCCTTGGCAGCAGCTTTCACGATCAGGATATCGTTCTCTTTTAATTTGGAATGCAAGGGTTTGCCACTGCCGAGATAGATGAAATTCTTTATACCAACAATGGAGAGTTCTTCCATTCCAATAGCAATGGGAGGAGTGCCAATTCCGGTAGAAATCACCAAAAAGTTCTTCGATTGCAAGCGAACCATGATACTTAGATATTCGCGGTGATCTGCCATGATCTGGTAATCTTTAAAATATGTGGCAATCTGACGTACTTGCGCGGGAGTTTCAACCATAATGGCATTCGCACAACCCGAACCCTTCCGCAATCCGATATGATATTGTTCCTTTTCTAATACCGAATTTTTCCACCAGCTCACAAGACTACGATAGGTCAAATTGAATGAATGCAGCCTATAAACAAAATTTGAAAACGGATTAATCTTTGCCATAGGTACTACTTTTCACTTTCTTTGTCCAGAATGATCAGATTTCGCAATGCCTGTGCACAGACCTCAGAAATTCTCTGCAGGTTGTGCGGTGTACTGCCTCCCAGCATCATTATTCCACCTGCCCGCACCTGGCGCACTGAACTGATGACAAAAAGCGCAGATGCTTCCATTTCGCTGCAGAGCATACCCGAGCGTCGAAAAGCAGCCTGCTTTACCAATAAACTATGTGTGCCAATCATCCCACGTGGATCATGTTCACCATAAAACGCATCCTTGGATTGGGAAATACCGACCTCATAACCATAATTCAGTTGAGCAGCCGCATCCATCAAAGCAGTGGTCACATCTACATCTGCCACAGCCGGAAAAGAAAGGGTTTGATAACGCTGAGAGGTTTTCTCGTCGCGCGCCGCCCCCCAGGTAATGATCAGATCATCCAGCTCAGTTTTACGTTGCAGCACCCCAGAAGTACCCACCCTGATGAAGGTATGGGCGCCAAGTCGGATCAACTCTTCCAATGTAGTTGCCATAGCCGGGCAGCCCATGCCGGTAGAAACAACAGAAACCATTTCATCTTCCAATTTGCCTGTAAAAGTCACATGTGTCCATTTACGTGATATTTCACAAGCATCATCGAAAAAAGTGGCCAGCAATGGCACGCGCGCGGGATCACCGGGCAGAAGAATATATTTTCCGATCTGGTTTGCGCAAATATCAAGAATAGGTGAATAGGAAGGTTTTTTCTGTGGCATGATGGCATAACCCGTAAATCAAGAATAGAACACCATTATATATTGAAAGCACAGCATATCCAAAATCAATAGAGAAATCCTCCGAATCTTTCCCGTTATAATAAACACACTATAAAGGTGAAGATTTGAGCAAACAAAAGTCCAATTTCCTTCCTTGTACATTATCGATGATCATCATTATTGTTTATGTCTTATTGGCAATGCACTATGTACCGATCATTGAACCGGTGATGGATGAAGGCACTTACCTATTAAAAGGAAAATGGTATTGGGAAAATATCTATCAACCCTTCCAGGAAAAAGGGCCGCTGACCAACAAACCACCCCTATCATTTTATTCGCTGGGTATATCACAGATCCTTTTTTCCCGGGGTTTGGAATCAGGGCGTTACTTTGCAGTCTTTCTGGGAGCAATACTACTGATCGGGCAGTGGTTAACGGTCAAACGTCTAGCAGGAACCTGGTGGGCGGCGGCATCCATTGCTCTATATACCATCTCCCCTGCCTGGATCATTTATTACTCACGTGCCATGACCCAGGTGGTCACATCTCTTCTGATCGCATGGAGCCTCTATTTTGTTTTAGGAGAAGATAGAAAACAGAGCCAACTCATCATAGGTGCTATTCTAGCAGCCATGGTCGTGATGGTCAGGCAGAACCTGCTACCTTTGTTCATGTTTACATTGCTGTACATTCTATGGGAAAATGGATTAAAGAAGAGCATAGTTCCGATTTTTTCCGGATTGATTGTCTTCATTGGTTTCAATGCGATCTACTGGCCGGAAATTTATCTGCACATCTGGCAACCATTCCTTCCAAATTTTTTCAATGAAATCGTGATCGATATTTTTAGGCTAGATTCCCTAACCGGAAATCTGGGTACAGCAAATTTAATCAAGAAATACGACCTGATCTACGAATTACAGGTTCTGTTTGACGGTGTCAGGTATTTTTTCATTCCAATCATGGCATCAATAATCGTATTTATCATATTACCGATAAAAAACTTGCTTACCATAAGGAGATATCGAAAAGTTCTATATTTGGCATTCAATTTCGTATTTCTCTCGATCATCCATTACTTTTTTGCAATGTATGAAAACAATGTATTATATAGTTTCCCTGCCTATTTCGCATTTTATCTGCCTCTTGGCACGATCTTACTCCCTCTATTAAGCAAAGATATTATCGAATTCAATAATAAAAAGAAGGAAACAGTTTTAATCTTAACCGTTATCTTGACATGTACTGGAATCGGCTTGAGCCTTTACAGGGAAATCGCACCGTACTTCATGAATATCCATCTACCCAGTTTTCGCCAACGTACTCTTTTCCATGGTCCATATATGCTGTGGGATGTTCTCCTTAATCGGTACAACATCTCAATTCGATTGCAAGAATTCATCATTCCAACTTGTGTGGGATTAATTGCCGGAGTCATGATCATTTTTTGGGGAAAAGTGATCCAAAGGATCATAACTCATGCAAAAGGGAAATCACTCCCCTACGGTAGAATCCTGATCATTTTCATTTTTTTCTTAAGTATCCTTATCACTCCAACATTCATCCTGGCTGGACATAATTCGATCGAAACCTGCCCCAATTCAAATATTCCGAAAATTTACGAAAAAGCAGCAGAGGACTTGCGTTCAGTTATTCCATCAAATTCTCTTGTATATCTTGAGGGGCCAACACCTGTTTTATTCATGTATCTCCCTGATATAAAAATATTTCCGGCACAACTAAACATGCAATTCAATTTCAGGGATGGTGGGGATCTTGCCACCATTGAAAATATGAGTTATTGGAACGATGAATTAGCCCAAAGGTGGATTGAGGAATCCGACTTCCTATTTCTGGATCAGGCAACGTACGAAAGCAGATTCTTGAATTTATCGTCGGAATTACAGAATGACTTCCTAAAAATACCCAACCATCTCACGCTTGATCCCTGCAATACTCAATATACCATTGTGATCCTTAAAAGAACCACTTAAAAAGATGCTGCTTAGAAAGTAAATTCGTCCTATTATTTTATCAAGAGCAGATTCCCCTCTACTTTCCGCTGATCATTTCATAGATTCTGGATCAAGTATTGCTGGATGAGATGGAAATCCTTGGGAATACTGTACAGGAATTGTTGCAACAGAAATAAGCCAGCCAGCAAAATTGCCAAACCCATAATAATTCTCTGTACTTTATCATTTTTCATAGAACGAATCAGAGCCGGTACATCAAAGACAGTTAAATAGAGCGGAATTAACGCTGGCATGATGTAGTGATCCGGTTTGGGGGCTACAAAATACAACGCATATAGAAGAAAAGGCAATGACCAGGCTGCTAAATAAATATTCTCATTAAATCTTTTCTTTATAAAAAACCCTGCGCACAAGGACAGGATCAGGAATGCGATAAACGCAGTGGATCCGAACCAGGTATGGATTGTCCAAGCCCAAAATTGAGGAGCTTTTTGATAAAAATAGGGGTCATCGTGCGTATAACCCTGGCGCAATTCGCCGGCTTTGAACTGTTGAATAGCCAACATTTCATTGCGAGGTATTTCGTACCACAAGAAGGGATTGACCAGCACGATCACAACTGCCATGACAAGGACAAAAATCAAGGCGTTTACCAACACCTCATACCAGAGTCTTTTATATTTAGCAACAGCAATAATCAAATATACAGGAATGGCAAGGAAAAAGAAAAATCCCAATAATTTGGTTGCGGCTGCCAATCCGCACATTGCAGCAGCCCAATAGAAATTCTTTCCAAGTTTGTAGTCATCCAATTGTATGAATAAGAATGTCAATGCAATAAATAGAAGAGTTAACGAATCGGGGTGCCACCACCAGATATTACTACGTACCACACTAGGAACTGAGAGAAATAACAAAAATAGAATAACGGACTCGATGATCTTTTTAAAACGGGTCTTGTAATAAACCATGATCCCGGCAGCTAAAATGATGGGGATCACATTAATGCACATTCTTAATATGAAAATATTAGTGGCACGTTGCGCAAAGAATGCCTCTCCCAGGATGATACGACGCGGCAACAATACCAACATGGAAAGAAAATAGAACGGATATCCATAATGATAATCCCCATAGATAATCAGGTTCCCCCAGGTTTCGTGAATATCCTTTCCGGGAGTCAACATCTTTTCTACGTATGGATAGGTAATATATTCATCATCCGAAAATATAGAAAAAACGCTTCCACTATCACTGCTGGATGAATTAGGTGAAATAAATAACAAAAAATAAACCAATCCAATAACAATCAAGATAAATAGCGTTATTTGCGGTTGTGAAGCATTCTTCTTTTTATTCAAAGTGGTATTCTCTTTATGAGGCAGGCAAGGCTTTTGAGTTAGATTGAACAGTGATTACTATACAGCGCCATTTTTTACCAATTGTGCAAATCTTTCGAAAGATCGGTCAAACGTCTTCTCAACCTCATCCGGAAAACAACAAGCTGGAAGTTCACGCATGTTCAGGTGATATTGGAGGCATTCACAGCAAATGCCTTTCCGCGAACAAGGAGCATAGCTACAATTACATCTGATTAAATTTTTGTCTTTTCTACAATCCATAAAATTATTTCAACTCCACAGGGAATCCAGCCGAATTATAAACCATTCATAATTAGTATGACAATCATCCACTAAAGCGAGAAAACTGCATCTTCTCGAATAGCTGGATATTATCAATTGCAATACCGGTCTGCGTTGCCAGAGACTGGAGAAAATTAAGCCATTCTGCATTTGGATGAAAGGGTTGCTGCATATATATTTCAATAACACCTTTAGGTTCACCTTTGGCAATTAACGGAAAACCAAAATAAGCTTTGAATCCCTGACGTTCCAGATGCTTCATTATAAAAGGCAATTCCACTGTTGATATATCGGGAATAATACAAGGTTCCCGGGTAAGCAGAATGTGCCCTGCCATACTGCGGCTAATATGCACTCTTTTCTCTTCTGTATCGAAATATTTAAGACCATAATTAGCAGAATATTCCATAACGTTAGTAGCCATATTCAAGATCAAAATATCTCCGGCATCCGCAGAAAGTTGCTGTTTAGCCTGGTCAAGAATGATACGGTTGGTTAACTCGAGGTTGAACAACCCACTGATAGCCTGGTCGATAACATGCAAGGATTCCAACCTCTTTAAGCGCAGCTCCGTTTGTTGAAATAACAGCACCTGATTAAGAGCACTGGCGACAATATTGGAAACTGCTCCCATTAGGCGATATTCATAGTTGGAAAATTGGTCGTTATGCATAATAAAGATGATCCCAATCTTATTGCTTCCAAACATAATTGGTACACTTATACGCGTTTGGGGTAGATCGTCAGAATCAACACCACTAAATAATTGTTTGGCACATCTTTCACAGATCTGATAAACACTTTCCTGATATAACGGTCCCTGATTGACACAATTGCTCCAAGACACTACTTTCCCTATTCGGTCTACCGGTAATCCTCTCACTTCCACAATCTTGCCGAATTCATTATTATCATGAAAGATTGCCAGTGCGATAGATTGTGCCCCTAATAAATTCATTAGAATATCAAGCACCGAACTCTGTATGGTTGTGACATTATTAGACGAACTGCGAATCGCTGCAGCCAGTTCTACCAAAAATTGTAATTCTTTCTCATGCTTTTTCCGATCATCGATATCTCTGGCGATCACAACCAATCTATTCCCCTGCGGGGTGTTGATGGTAAAGATCTCAATCTGGCAATAGGAATATTCTCTTTTAGAAGAAAGTACCTCACCTTCCCATTCACGATGGAAATTACCAATGAAATTTTTCCCATAAATATCGTTAAAAAAACGCCTTCCGTGTTCTTCATCAACCAAAATGATCTTTTCATTAATGATCCGTTCAAGTAAGTTAAATATTGATTTTCCAATTACTTCGCTGCCATGCAATGCTACTAGCGAATCCATCTTTTCATTCCAGTTGATCACAATCCCATTTTCATCGGTCAGCATGACACCTTCATGCATATGTTGGATGATATTTTTGCTTCTTTCTTCACTTTCTTGCAGTAAATTTTTTAATTCTACTTCTTTGGTTATATCAGTGATAAAACCTTCCAAGAACCTCTCTGACCCTGCAACGGATTGATAGGAATTCCCCATCTCCCAAACCCATTTCTTCTTTCCCCAGGCATCTACAATACGATAAATAATTTTATAATGTTCTTTTCTATCAATAGCCTCCTGGATGGAATTTCGCACCATTTCACGATCTTCAGGCAGTATCAGATCGTTATAGGACACAATATGATTTTCAACCAGATCCATTTCATCATACCCAGTCAGTTCCTTACAGCCCGAGCCGACATACTTCATAGTCCATTGTTCATCGTCTACACATTGAAATACCATACCCGGCAAATTTTGCAGAAGTGAATCTTTCGCCCTGAGCTGCTCATCAATCTCATGCTTCATACGCGTATTATTAAAGATGCGACGAATATAAGATTCCAGCAATTCGCTTTCCAACCACTCTGAGGGTATTAGATAAACAAAATCCCTGTTCTCTAGTAGTCGCCTGATATGAGTGTTTTCTTCTTCTGAAAATATAATGAGACTTGGTATATCATTTCCGATACCATCCAGAAGCAACAAGATATGCTCTAATTCATTGGTTAATAAGGGTAGGTCAAGAATTAGCAACCCCAGGCTCTCACTTTCAAGGTCAGGCAATCTTGATATATCTTGCTTGAGGTGGATTATTCTGTTTTCTAAATGATCGGGGATGGTATTTTTAAGGGATTGAAGTATTCGATCGTAATTATTTTCATCTGTTGTTACTATTAAAATTTTTGAAGATGATCGAGCCATAATTGTGTACCTGCATTGCCATTGTAGATATGAAATGTATTACCTTGTTTTTTGGCTCGATATAAGCCAATATCCGCGAATCGCATTAGCTCTTCTTGTTCATTGCTATCAATTGGAAAAATACTAATACCTATACTAGGATAAATTTGAACACTTATATTATCACATACAATTTGCTCCTTGAATGCATGCAGGATCTTTTCTCCCACAAATTTCACATCGTCCAGGGCACCAATCTCTTCTCCAATGACCACGAATTCATCTCCTCCTATTCTGGCAACTGTATCACTGGCACGTATTGAATTTTTAAGTCTTTTAGCCACCTCAATCAATACTTTATCTCCATGCGGATGACCATAGGTATCATTCACTTTTTTAAAATGGTCAAGGTCAACAACAAACAAGCCAACCCATTTTTTCGAACGCTGTGAACGAATCATGGCTCCCCGCAGGTGATCTTCGAATAAAAGACGATTGGGTAAATTTGTCAGATAATCATGGGTAGCAAGATATTTTAAATGTGCATCCGACTTTTGACGAGAAATCGCCGCGGAAAAGATACTAGCAGCAGTTTGGAGAGCTTCTATCTCAAGATCCTTCCATACACGCTCCTTTTCACATTGGTCGAAACGCAATAATCCCCACCAATCCCCATTGGCAATGATAGGGATGATCAGAACAGATCGAACATCCTTCAAATGGAATTGAGCTCGAATCTTTTGGGAAAGATCACGTGTATGTAGCTGAACAAAACGTTTTGTCATCAAGTTTTCAAAGTTTTGAGCAATTGTCATCTCATTTATAATGGTTTCTTTTCCATCTTCCATGCAATACTGTTCAGCACTCTTCAGGCGAACCCAGCTACCCAATAGTTTTATTGCAGTAATCGTATTATTATCAGATCTTACATTTTTAATGAAATAAACTCTATCGGTGCAACTGGCTTCTGATATCTTCTGCAAGACATCTTTGACATGAGTATGCCAATCAGGATGGTTTAGAAAGTTCTCTGCTGCAAAGTTTACTGACTGTAAGATCGCATCTCGAATTTGAATTTCATGAGAAACCCTGACTCTTTCGATCGAATAAAAGATACGTTTGAGCAACGAACATTCATCAAGCTCATGTAGCGATATGGGTGCCATTAAATTGTTTTCTTGAATAATGCTATCTAGCGCAGGGATTGGATCTTGGGTAATAATCAAAATGGGCAAAGTGATATTTTCTGTATCCAGGTACGTTATTAATTTCTGAACGAATGAGACGGTGGATACACACGCAATAATTACTGATATTCCATTCCTTTTTGTCAAATTTTCAATATTATGGTAGGAACATAACTTAATGACTTTAAAATCACGACAAACTCCATCTCTGAAAATCTGATAGACTCTATCCGCGATGCTTTCGTCCTCATGGAGAACTAAAATTACCTGATTTGTGCCCTCCACAAATCCTCTCTGTTTTTATAAATTTATTCCTTTATAGGTCAAAATATTCCCCGAGGTTTTCTCCCGCCAAAGAAATCTCTGCGATCCGCGTTATTCCATTATACAGATTTTTAAAAAAAATTCCATGCGCACACCATGGTTTTTCTCTTATAATGATGAGAGTGATTCGAAGGAGGGTATTTACTGGTCATATTTTAATTAGATTGGTTGAAGAAGAATTGACTCTACATTTTATAAGGAAAAAACCGTGATTACAAAAGAGTTCAAATCTTGTTTCGCTATTTTTAACTTGCTTGGTAAGATATTATTTCCAAGCGATGACCTGGCTGGTAATAAATCTCATTTTTCTAAAAAAAACACTACTCAATTCTTAGAAAAACCATTTCTTTTGATTACAATAGACTGTATATTTTTCCGATACGAGCAGAAATCGGTAAATATTATTGTTGATTAACACATCACTGTAATCAGGTAAAAACCAGACCACACAATTATACTTAATCGTATTGGAGAAGACATATCCGAATGAATAACGAAATTTCATTGAAACGCCAGGTCGCTGAATTAGAAATTCTTCACGGTATTACATTATCAGCAACCACAGCCCATAGTGTTGACCAATTGATTTCAGAAGCAACATCCCTTCTCACCAGTGTATTTCCTTTGAATAATTATGGAATTTATTTAGCAGATGAAGAACAAGAACATTTGATCATGCATGAATCCTATCAGGGATTAGCTACCAAAGAGAAACATGATAAGGTCATCAGTTCATCTGATGGAATTCTGGGGCATGTTTTCCAGAGTGGAAAACTATACAACTGCAAAGATGTTTCGCAAGACGATCACTATATCTGCTTTGATTTGAATACAAGATCCGAACTGGCAGTGCCTATCCACTTGCACGAAAAAATCATTGGCGTCATCAATGCCGAAAGTGGAAAAAAGAATTTCTTTTCAAGTGATGATGAAAAATTGATCACTTCTTTTGCCAATACCCTTTCCACCGCCATTGAAAAAATTCAGCTTTTCGAATCCACCCAACATCAGGCTCAAGAGATCAGCTTGCTTTATGATATCGCCCTGGCTACTTCCAGCATACTCGACTCTGAAAAGTTGATCGCAACTGTTTACCAGAAAATTAAAAAAATACTGCCCCTTGATACATTCGTCATTGTCAAAAATATCAAACAGAATGACGAGTATGTTGTTGTTTCTGCTATCGAGCACGATCAAAAATTGCCGGATTGGGAAGGAGCACATTTCCCTTTTAACAAGGGTGGTTTGATTGGGTGGGTCATTAAAAACCAAAAACCCCTGCTCATACGAGATCTTGTGAAAGAAACTCCTCCCTGTGCACCTATCCATGGAGATAACCCGGCACGTTCATGGTTAGGAGTTCCGTTGTTTATCCATGAAAGGATTATTGGAGCTATTTCTGTACAATCTTTTAAACCAGATATTTTCGACGAAAATCATCTGCATTTAATCGAATCACTTGGATCTCAGATTGCCATCTCAATGGAAAATGCAAGACTACTTGAACAAACTCAACGCCAGTTGGAGCGGCTATCAGCGTTACATGATATTGATCTGGTGATCAACTCCAGTCTTGACCTGCGGGTAACCTTGAACATTTTGCTTGACCAAGTTGTAGAGAAGTTGAATGTCGATGCAGCTGCTGTCCTCCTCTTGAATCAGCAAACTCAATTATTGAACTATGCTGCCGGACGGGGTTTCAGAACTAGAATGATCGAATCATATCGTTTACGTCTTGGGGAAGGTATTTCCGGGCAAGCAACGATGGAAAGACATCTGGTGCAGGCGCTCAACCTCTTCGAGGCGGATGAAAATATGGCTTATTTGCCACTACTGCAAGAAGAGGGGTTTTTAAGTTTTTATAGCGTACCGCTGATCGCCAAAGGTCAAGTCAAAGGAGTGCTGGATATCTTCAACCGTTCACTGCTCACCCCTGACCAGGAATGGATCTATTTTCTAGAAACATTAGCTGGGCAAGCTGCTATCGCCATTGACAACACTACCTTACTGGAAAACTTGCAACGATCAAACATCGAATTAACTCTAGCGTACGATACCACTCTGGAAGGCTGGACCCGTGCACTCGACTTACGGGATCAAGAAACCGAAGGACATACTCAGCGGGTAGTCGAAATGACTGTCAGAATGGCACAATTGTTTGGAATACCGGACAAGGATCTGATCCACATCCGGCGCGGTGCTTTATTACACGACATCGGTAAGATGGGCATTCCCGATTCTATACTTTTGAAACCCGGTCCTCTCACCACTGATGAATGGGTGATCATGCGGAAGCACCCTGTTTTTGCTTACAATTTACTCAGCCCGATCGCCCATTTGAAAGCATCCCTTGATATTCCATATTGCCATCACGAATGGTGGGACGGAAGCGGTTACCCAAGGCAGCTAAAGGGGGAGGAAATCCCTTTATCTGCCCGCATTTTCACAGTGGTAGACGTGTGGGATGCGCTGACCTCCGATCGACCTTACCGAAAAGCCTGGAATGCCAAGAAAGCACTGGATTACATTGAGAATCAGAAAGGAAAACAATTCGACCCACAGATTGTGGATCTTTTTATGAAGCTCATTAAGAATGAACTCTTTAAAAAACTATGAGAATTGATCCCCCAGAAACAAATGGATTTCTTTGGTATTGCCACTCTGATAAAGATTCAAGAGTTGTGTTGATAATTTAGAATTACCATAATTTTTAAGATCTTCTAAAAAGCTCAATCCGCGGTTGATCTGTTCTTTATCATCCGAAAGCAATCTGCGCACATTTTCCTTGAAAAAAACCTGATGTTCAAGAATAACTTGAGCTGCTTCACTGGCATAATGATCTTCACTTTTTAGGATCGCAAGCAATTCGAACTCGCCAATCTCACCCATCTTTCCAAGCGCTCGGACAGCATTGCTGCGTACGGTCCAATCTCGATCACCTGCCAGTATTTTGAGATAAGGGATGGCTTGCGCATATCGCAAGAAGCTACAGGTGCGACAAAATTCCCCCCGAATTTGCCAATTTGGATCATTATAATGTCTAACCAAGTATGGAAATAGAATCGATCCGGTAGAACGATCGATTTTTTGAATAGCCGATACTTTTTCTTTCAATGAACCATGCTGCATGGTCTCATTGAATTCCCGGACGATGACATCTTCATCCATCGCATTTTGCGGCATTCTCGAAGCCAATATTTGTGAAAATCCGGCATCCGTCTTCCGTTCCTCCTCGATAACTTCTGAAGGGAATTCATGGTCCGTTTTATCCCACTGCATACGTTGCTTTCTAAGGCGACTAGTCGTGAATTGCCATAGGGCTCTTACAATGGCAAAGAAATTGACCACATTTCCCCAAATAGCACGCGGGATCGAGGTTATTGCCGGAAAGATGCCATAAATAAGTGCAACCGCATAAGCACGGTTGAGTGAGCGCCAAACCATGAAGAAAGTGGAAATAACAGTAAGATACCAGAGCAAAGTACCTTTGACAATCAATGGAGGCATATATTGTGCAAAATAAACCTTCAGGATCTGGTAACAAACAAAATAGGCAAACACAAAATATCCTAAAAAATTAGCAGGGGTAGTAAAGAGAGCTTTGCGATCCTGGAAAAGATTCCATTTGATCATCGGGCTTCCGGCCCAACCAATATTCTGCCAGCTTTGTAGGATGATGCCGATATTCCAGCGTGTTTTTTGGCGAACTGCGCGTCGAAACTCCAGCGGAAAAACTGCTCTGGTTGCCACCCAATCGGATGCCCGTCGTTTTCTTTTCCCCTCGTCGGTTTCAGGAGGAAGATGGATCAATACAAATGAAGCCTTATATCCGCGCAGGTTCAGGCGCAACCCCAACTCATAATCCTCTGTCAGTGAGCCGGGGGTAAAAATGCGCTTCTCGTTTTCTAATGCAAAAAGTTCAAAGGCTCTTTTGGTAAATGCAGTGCCTACACCTGCAGAGGGCACAAAGCCGCCAGTAAATTCACGCACCAGTAAGAGCTTGGTATGGTTTTCAGCAAATTCATCCGCATAAGTCCAATGGGTAACATGCTTCAACGGCAACGCCATTGGAAAAACCGGAATCTGAACCACATCCATGCGCGGAATCAAATAATTGTCTACCAGAAACTCATAGGGGTGTATTACATCTTCTGAATCATGCATAATGATGATCTCATATTGCAAACCGGTTTTCTTCTCATAATCTTCAATAGCCTCAAAAACCTGGTTGAGATTAGCCGCTTTGTTGGTCGGTCCATCATCTGCAGTTACCACTTTATGCACCTGGGGATATTGTTTGCTTACTTTATCGACTTCACATTGGGTATCAGGATCATTCGGATACGTTCCCACGAAAATGTCATAGTTGCGATAATGAATCGATTCACAGGCATTGGTCAGGGTTTTGGCAATCACAGCTTCTTCATGCCAACATGCAATAATCAAGGCAATTTTCTGCTGCTCACGTGCCTCAAGGCGTTCAAGAGTCAATTTTGGCCATTTCTTCGAAAGGAAAAACCGCCGGACAGAACGATATATGTAATAAATATCAAAAATGATATCCGTAAAACCACTAATAGCAAAAATAGATCCTACAACGATCGCCAGAACATAGAGGATGGGATAAATGGATATTGCAAATCGAGCGAGTGTGTAAACTGTATCATTCATATTATCTATTTATAAAATAATGTATCAATATTATAGAGTAATGCTTTCATTTATTTTAAAAAAATAAAGGGAATCGTTGTTCCTCCGATCGTAACGACCAAAGGAGACGACACATTCTATCATTATAATAAAAGAATGGAAAAACTTATTGTTACCCAAATTCTGGGAGTGTTAGGAGATAAAAATGAAGAAAATAGTGGCTATAGTTTTGATAGCTCCAACCTTGGTAGGGGCTTGTTCATCCACAATCAGTACAAATAAGGGGATAACGCCAACATCAACTCCCTTTCCAAATGAAACCCCTACTCAAACTTTAGTTCTTCTACCACTTCTTACAGAAGACCCTGAATTGATTGCATATAACTTTCAAGAACATGTCTGTGATGCCACCTGGAGCAACAATGGGGAAACTCTGCCCTGCCCGGGAAATGCGGGGGATATCAGCAGTGGAGCAATTTTCCAACAAGAGGAGGTGATCATAAGTGGTAACATCCTTGTCCAAAATCCAGCATTGGTAACCATACCGGCTCAAAATGATTCTCGATTCTTTGCGATCTTTGGGAAATATCCTGCTTTCACCGTACAGCAAGGAGATGTTTTTAAAGCTACACTGGCTTGCCTGAACGAAAAGGAAAAATGCGATGTACAGTTTGCATTGGAGTATATCGATGAAGCTGGGAATTATGGAACCCTCACACAGGCAATATGGAACGAAACATATGACAGTGCAGGGCATTACACTTATGCGCAAGTTGACCTTTCCTTCCTAGCTGGAAAGACAGTTCAATTCGTTCTCGCCCTGAGAGATAACAATGATTCGAGCGATGATTGGGCAGTATGGATACAACCGATTATCTGGCGTGATCCAGATTTCTCATCTTCGCTACTAACACCCTATGCACAGGAGCATCTTTCTATAATCGACGAGGCAGAGAATATTCCAGGGGTCATCAGCGGAAAAGTGGATATGAGCGATGCTCCACCTTATCTGGCTGAAAGTGGTTTGCCAGTAGCAGTGGTCATGTTCAATAATACCGATCTAACCTACTGGTGGGTGCACACTAACACATCTGACCAAAGTTTTCAAATGACCGTAACCCCTGGGGAATATCAGATCATCGCATACGGGATCGGTGTAGGAGATGAGACTTATGTCAGTGCTGCCTACACCGGTCAGGTGCCCTCATGTGGTAATGAACCGGCAAATATCAGTATAAGATCCAACCAACATGTAGATGGCATCATCATCAACGACTGGAACTGGTTGTGTGGGAGAAACGCAAAGCATCCTGGCATCCCAGCCAATGTGCCCATACCGGAGTGAACACTATGAAACAGATCAAATCACCTGCTTTGTTCATTATGGCAATTTCATTGTGTGTTGCATGCCAAAAAACAGATGAACAACCTCTTATTTCACGGCTGGAGGTGGTAACCGCAAAAGACCATTCTGATCAGACCATCGAAGACAGCTTTCCCCCGATCTTGCATGTGGAGGGTTGGCAAGAGCCTGTTCCTCTGGCTGGTCCGATCAACACCAGTGGAGGAGAAGATAGCCCATTCTTTGATGCAGCCACTAATACCATGTATTTTTTCTTCACGCCCAATACTCAATTACCCGCCGAGCAGCAGCTTGGGGACGGACTGACCGGGATATATAGCTCAATATTAATGGATGAGGGATGGAGTGAACCACAGCGTGTTTGGCTTAATCCCCAGGGAGGGTACGCGTTGGATGGTTGCCCGACTATGTCTGGAAACACACTATGGTTCTGTTCAATCCGAGAAGGAAATTATCGTAGTATTGATTTTTGGAAAGTTACACTGATCGACGGCACCTGGCAAAATATACACAACGCCGGAGAAAGGTTGAATCTGCAGGTCGGGGTCGGAGAACTGGATATCAACAAATCTCAGACTGAGATCATTTTTCACGCCAATCTACCCGGTGGTAAAGGGGAAAATGACTTATGGGCAACCGATCTGAAAGATGGGAAGTGGAGTGAACCCTACAACCTCACCACCATCAATTCGGAAGCGGATGATTCAAGACCATTTCTTTCCATGGATGGGCAGGAATTGTGGTTCACAAGAACTTACCAGGGTTCACCTGCTATTTACTGTTCTCAGTGGGATGGTGAACAATGGGGATCGCCAGAATTGGTCATTTCGCAGCTAGCCGGAGAGCCTACCCTTGACCCTGAAGGGAATATCTATTTTGTCCATCATTTCGTCCGAGATGGTAGCATCGTCGATGCCGATATATATATTGCAATAAAAAAGTGAGGAAGAATATGGTCAAAGAATTTAAAGAGTTCATTCAACGAGGAAATGTGATCGACTTGGCTGTGGGTGTGATCATGGGGAGTGCTTTTGGAAAGATCGTAAGTTCGCTGGTAACTGACATCATGATGCCTCCCATCGGATTGCTGCTGGGCAAGGTGGATTTCAGCAATCTCTTCATTACACTCAGCGGAGATAAATTCAAGACACTGCAAGATGCCCAAGCGGCCGGTGTGGTGACCATCAACTATGGCATCTTTCTGAACACCTTGATCGAATTTATCATCATTGCATTCGCACTGTTTTTGATCATCCGTCAAATCAATAAATTAAACAAATCCAAAGATATTCCCGCACCAGCCACCACCAAAGACTGCCCATTTTGTGATACGCAAATCCCTATAAAGGCAATTCGCTGCCCACACTGTACTTCAAAACTGGATTAAAAAAAGTCACTATCGATTATTATTAATATTTTTCATAAATATCAATACAATCTAAACCATTATCATAGAAGAGGATTCCTTCAACGAAAAAGAGATCCTCTTTTATGTCACTGGAATCCGAAAGGAGCTTATTAACATGGCAAAGGGAGAATATCTTGACCTTTATAAACAAATGGTTCTTATCCGCAATCTGGAAGAAAAAGCTGCAGAACTTTATCAAGCCGGTAAGATAGGTGGATTCTTACATCTTTATATTGGGCAAGAAGCCGTCAGCACCGGAGTTTTTGCAGCCCGTGAAGCACATGACCATGTCATTACTGCCTATCGGGATCACGGCGTGGCGGTAAATTCTGGCATTCCGGTCAAGAATATCGTAGCAGAATTGATGGGAAAAGCCACCGGAATTTCGAAAGGTCGAGGTGGTTCCATGCATATGGCGGATGTCAATCGCAATTATTGGGGCGGTCATGCCATTGTAGGTGCACACATTCCCATCGCCTCTGGTTTGGCGCTGGCTGACAATATGGAAGAAAACCAATCAGTCACCATCTGTATGTTCGGAGAAGGCGCTACCAATATCGGTTTCTTCCACGAAGGGGTGAATCTGGCGATGGTGTGGAAACTACCTGTTCTGTGGATATGTGAAAACAATCAATATGGCATGGGCACTTCTCCGGAACGCGCATCTGCTGTCTCGAAAATCATCCAGAAAGCATGCGGTTATGGCATGCCTGCTTATGATGTAGACGGAATGGACGTACTGGCGGTGCGTGATATGGTAGCCGAACGGTTAAAAGAGATCCGCGCAGGCAGCGGTCCACAATTCATCGAGATTAACACCTATCGTTTTAAAGGACATTCCATGGGTGATCCCGAACGTTACCGCAGTAAGGATGAAGTGGAAAAATATGTAAGAAATGGACCTATCGACCGCTTTAGGAAATTTTTAATAGAAAAGAATTCCATAGCAGAAAAGACCCTGGACGAAATCGATGAAATAGCAGAAAAAGAAATCCAGGAAGCAGTGGAATTTGCTGAGAACAGCCCCGAACCTGCCGATGAAGATCTTTTCAAGAATATTTACATGGAGGAATAATTATGGCTGTCATTACAATGCGTGAAGCAATTTCACAAGCAATTTGGGAGGAAATGGAACGGGATGAGAAAGTATTTATCATGGGTGAGGAAGTGGGGGTATGGGGAGGCACCTATGCTGTCACCAAAGGATTCTTGGATCATTTCGGACAAAAACGTGTACGTGATACACCCATTGCCGAGACAGCCATCGTCGGTGCAGCCATCGGGGCTGCCTTGAACGGCATGCGACCCATTGCAGAATTGATGACCATGAACTTTGCTTTTGTAGCAATGGATCATATCGTCAACGAAGCCGCCAAACTGCATTATATGTTCGGCGGGCAAATGGTGCTGCCATTGGTCATCCGCGCTCCAGGCGGAGGCGGCAGACAACTGGCCGCCACTCACTCACAGACACCAGATGTGATCTTTGCTCATTTTCCAGGGCTCAAGGTAATTGCTCCCGGCACACCGGCAGATGCAAAAGGACTGTTGAAATCAGCCATCCGCAGTAACGATCCGATCCTGTTCATTGAAAATGCCACGATTTACCAGATGAAGGGGGAAGTACCTGATGGAGATTACACCATCCCGATCGGTCAATCCAAGATACAGCGCGAAGGTAAAGATGTAACCATCGTCACGTACTCCAAGATGGTGAAATACAGCCTGGATGCAGCTGAGCAGCTTACCAAACAGGGCATCGAAGCAGAGGTAGTGGATCTGCGTTCGCTGCGCCCGCTGGATATGGGACCGGTAATCGAATCTTTCAAAAAGACCAACCGGGCTGTTATCGTAGAAGAAGGCTGGCGTTCTTTTGGCATCGGGGCAGAAATATCCGCCCGCATCTACGAGGAGGCATTCGACTATATCGATGCTCCTATCCGGCGCGTAGCGCAAAAAGAAGTGCCTCTACCTTATAACAGCCATCTGGAGCAACTGGCGTTGCCCCAGGTTGAAGATATCATTCAAGCCGCCAAGGAGGTGATGAGCTAATGGCAAATATCATTGAAATGCCCAAACTCGGATTTGACATGGCGGAAGGTACGCTTGCCAGCTGGGTTAAAAAAGAAGGTGAGCACATCGAGAAAGGCGATGTGCTGGCTGAAATCGAAACTGATAAGGCTACCATCCAGGTGGAATCTCCCTTCAGTGGAATCATCCTGAAAGAACTGCTGGAAGCCAATACCACCGTTCCGGTTGGAACCCCAATCGCCATCATTGGCAAAGCTGGTGAAGAAGTTGATCTTGAGAGCTCGATGACCAGCGGGAAAAATGAAGAACAAGCCAAGCTAACAGGTGAAATTAACCAAGAAGAAACAGTTCCGGAGGTGCCCATAAAAGAAAGTGATGGGTCTACAGCATTCGTCAAAGCATCACCGCTCGCTAAAGCCATGGCAAGGGATAACAAACTCGATCTCACACAAGTTATTGGCAGTGGACCAGCGGGACGGATTGTAAAGCGAGATGTGGAGCAGTTCATCGCATCTCATCAGACTGCTGGACAACAGGCTGTCACACCCGTTGCCGCCATCCAGCCCGGAGAGGATAATCTACAACCGTTCAGCAAGCTGCGCAAAGCCATTGGCAACCGCATGCAGAGATCCAAACAGAACATCCCGCATTTTTATGTAACCTACAATTACAACGTTGAGTTCCTGCTGAAAATGCGTGACCAAATCAATAAAGAGCGCCTAAAAGAAGGGCGAATTTCTGTCAATGATTTCATCGTAAAAGCTACTGCGCTGGCATTGAGGAAATTCCCAAAATTGAATGCCTCGATCGAAGGGGATGCCCTAATCCTGCATGGAAATATCAACATCGGCAATGCTGTGGCAGTCGAAGAAGGATTATTAACTGTGGTCTGCCGTAATGCCGACCAAAAATCTCTGCTACAGATATCGGAAGAATTACGTGAAATGGTGAACCGCGTGCGGGATGGCAAGGTGGCACCTGAGGATATCGAGGGCTCTACTTTCACCATCAGCAATCTGGGGATGTACGGTGTGGAAGATTTCAGCGCCATCATCAATCCTCCCGAAAGCGCCATCCTGGCGGTATCCAGCGCCATGCAGGTGCCAGTAGTGGAAGATGGTATCGTAAAGGCAGGTATGCGCATGAAGGCTACCATCTCGGCTGATCACCGTGCCAGTGATGGAGCTGAAGCCGCCCTATTTATGCGGGAATTGGCTTCTTATATAGAACAACCCTGGCTGTTATGGTAAAAAAAAGCCCCGATGAATTCGGGGCTTTTGGGTCAAACTAATCTCTTTTCAATGATACAAAGTAAACCAACAACACCAGCGCTGCGGCGATAAAAGAACCATAAGCCACCAGCGGATTGGCAAGGAATCTAACGCCGATACCAATGAACGCCCACACCACAACCAGGTCATATGCAATATCATGGAATCTTCTGCTCATTAACCAGGCAAGTACAACCGCCACCAGCAAGATGATCATAAGCCAGATCTCCGGTGCAAGACCAAATCCAGACCAACCGATGTAATCCAACAACTGGGTCATATTGGCGATAGTAGCCACACTCACCCAGCCCAAATAGATGCTGAAAGGCAAGCCCATAAAGTAATACGCTGTACCCTTCAGCGGTTCGGTATGCAGTTTCAGGTAGATCACGGTCAGACAGCCCAGCAGAACCAACATGGGTAGGATGGTGAAATAATGCTGCTGGTAGTGGAACAACACCAGCCACAATCCATTTGCCAGGTTCGATAGCACAAAAAATGGAGCGATAGTAGCAAATTTGGGATCTTTTTTTTGCGCCGGGGTAAATTGGTAAATAAGAAAAGCGATCAAGAATAGATAGATCACGCCCCAGATACTGAAGACATAACCTGCCGGTACAAAGAGTACATTGAACATATCCGAGACTTCCGCCGTGGTAACCCCGTTCAATTTGGCAGTATTTGCGTATCCATTTACTGCAACCGTAAGTAAAAATGAGAGCACACTCAGCCAACGCCATAAAGAGTTCTTTGCCTTCATCACGCACCTCCTTGATCAGTTATAGGATAGTTTTTTCCGAGCCAGAACTTTCTCCAATTTTCATCACTGTGGAATAAGGCAAGCAATACATAAATACTGGTGACAAAATTGCCCAGCACCATAAATGAAATCACCCACAATAATGCAATGAGAATGCTCTTTTCACGATAGATCACCCAACCCGAGAACAAGAAAAAACCCACATACACATCTACCAACGAAACCACACCCCAGGGTATGCTGCCAATCAAAGAACCTTCTGCGCGCAGGTCGCCTTTGGTGAAACCGTGAAACAGCGCCAATCCCATGGCAAGTGCTCCAAGGAAAGTTAGGATTTTTACCAATTTCATAATTTCACTCCTTTGATTATCTCTTATTACACAAATACATAACGGAAGCAGAATCAACGAAATTACCTTGAATTCGGGTTATTTAATAAATCTAATGAATGCTATCTGGCTGCAATGGCAGAAAAACCAAACGCACCCGGACCAATATGGGCACCGATGACCGGTGTAACTTCTCCTGTTAATATCTCTTTATTGGGCGGGATCAAGTCAGCTACTATGGTTTTGAATTGATCGATTTTTTCAATCGCGTGCGTATGAACGAATGCAAACTCTTCCAGTGGCTGGATGCTTTCCAGAATCTCGACCAACCGATGCAGTGCGCCTTTGCGGGTTCGAATCCGTTCCAAATCAATTTTGCTGTTTTGCATGCGAATAATAGGTTTGATAAATAGCAGACTGCCCAGTCCAAACTGTATGGTGGTTAGTCGTCCGCTGCGGCGTAAGAATTCCAGTGTATCCAACACAGCCACGGTATAAGTCCTTTTGATGGCATCCGTCACCGCTTTCAGAATTTCTTCGACCTTTTCACCGGACTCTGCCATATGATAGGCTAACTGCGCCAGCAATCCTGTTCCCATAGAAAGATTGCCAGTGTCGATGACATGCACCGGAACTTTTTGAATACGCTCAGCAGCGACCCGGGCGACATCAACCGTATTGCTCAATTCTTTGGATATATGAAACGACAAAATTGTTGTTGCGCCTTTATCGATCAGTTTTTGATAGACTTTCACAAAAGAATCGATCCCTGGGGTAGCTGTGGTGGGATGAGATGGAAAGTCAGGTAAATTTTCATAGAAATTTGCACGAGTCATCTCCACTTTATCTAGAAAACTTTGATCTCCTATATTGATATAGAGTGGAACAGTTTCAATCTTCTCTTGTTTGAGAATCACCTCTGGTAAATCAATGGTGCTATCCGCAACAATATTTATTCCCATAGGTCATACCTTTTTATTTTCCCTTCTTTAACTATATAGTAATTTTCCAATATAAGTCAACAACCATTACCTGTGGCACAAGGTACCATGCCCCCGGTAATAAAATAATCACAGAAATCATTCAGAACATCATTTCTTTAATTAACACATAAAAATGATAAAAATTCCCCTCTTGGCAATCCTCTAATGAAATTCTTATTTCAAGGGAAACAAATGACATCGAAGTACCAAACTGAATAAATCAATTATGAGTCGAGCAACGCCGCCAGACGTTGAATACCCTGATGAATATCTTGTTCATCCAATGCACAGAAGGGCAACCGGATAAAACTCTCTCCACCTCTTTCAAAGAAACCTCTGCCATCTGTCAGACGGATCCCGGCTGCTTCAGATCGTTCCCAAACTTCAGCCAGTGTGCGCCCATTTCCCAACCATAACCCTACGAAAAATCCCCCTTCAGGTTTGGTCCAGGCGCATATGCGATCAAGATGCGACTGCAGCGCATTCAACATCATTTGCAACCGATGCGAATATAAATCTTTTAAAAATGTTATGTGCCCTTCAAACCAACCTTTTTGAATAAAACGTAGAACAATAGCCTGGTTGAGATAGCTGGGATTGATATAGGTATCTTCCGCATATTTTGATAGGATACTGTGTAGATTTTCTGGTAATACTGCATACCCAACCCGCAGCCCTGGACTGATCAATTTGCTGAATGAAGATAACTGAATGACCGTCGCGGGGGATAGATCAAAAATTGACGGGAGGTCCTCCCCGTTGTAACGCAAAGTGCGGTAAGGGGCATCTTCTACAATCTGAAAACGATATTGCTGTGACAAGCTTACCAGCCGCTGACGCTGGTTTAATGGCATAAGAGCACCGCTGGGGTTCTGGAAGTCAGCTATGACATACATCAAGCGCAGTTTTAAACCACCCACCAGTGCAGTTTCCAACTGATCTAGGTCCAAACCATCCGGACGAAGATCAATGGGAAAAATACATAAATCCGCCCGGCGCATCAATGTAAGAACACGATCATAAGTGGGTTGCTCTACCGCCACCACATCACCTGGTTGCAGCAGACAATGAATGAGCATATCCAGGATCTGCAGAGAACCTTGCCCCAACAGCACCCGCTCGGCTGTAAGTTCTTTTCTTTCAGACAGATATTCGCGCAAGGGCAAGTAACCAGGAGATGGCGCATATTGTAATACATCCACACCGTGCTCGGAGATAACCTCTCGAGCACAGATCGATAACTTTTCAATAGGGATACTTTCTTGAGGAGGAACACCACGAGTGAATAAAATTGGATTCATAGTTAATCTTTTAGTGCAAGGTTGTTGATGATTTTAAACCACTACCCGTCAATGATGCAACTATCGTTTGTTCCTTTTCAACCTTATCAAATATCTGTGAAAGTGCAGCGATCACTACCGCACTGGTCGGTTCAACATAAAAACCCAGTTTGGCAAGCTGCCATTGAGCAGGCAAGATCTGTTCTTCCGGCACCTGCACGCAGAATCCATGGCTTTGAGTCAGCGCATCCATAATATGCCTCCAGCGCACTGGTTTGGTGATCGCCAATCCCTCTGCCACACTCCCAATCTGTGGTGCAGATACCGGCATCCATTCCTTCCAGCCTTGCTCATATGCATCGCAAATTGGAGCCAAGCGTTGTGGTTGCACAGCAATAATACCCGGAAGCCTCTCTATCAATCCGTTTTGCAACAAAGCACGAAAACCCTCATAATAACCCAGTAAATTTCCGCCCTGTCCCACTGGCAGCACCACCCAATCAGGAATATGAAAAGCCAGTTGTTCCCAAATCTCCCAAGCAACCGTTTGCTGGCCCAGTAAATAGATGGGATTATACGCATGTGAAGCATATACCGTACCGTTTTGGACTGCATCCATGACTGCCTGGCTAGCATTTTGGCGCGCACCGGGAATCTGATGTACCTGGGCGCCATATAGCTCGATCTGGGCAAGTTTGGTGGATGAGGTAAGCGCCGGTGTAAAAATAGAGGCTTGCATGCCGAAACGAGCGGCATAAGCTGCCACTGATGCACCTGCATTTCCGGAGGAGTCTTCTGCTATTTGATGAACTCCTGCCAAAGCCAGAGCATTCATCATCAACTCCATTCCGCGGTCTTTGAAAGAACCGGTCGGCATCAAGTAATCCAACTTGAGGAGAACATTACGATCAAAAATGGAACAAGGCAGCAGTGGGGTAAAACCCGCCCCTAACGAATTCTGACGCTGCTGAAGTTCAACAGGAAAAAATTCTCGATAACGCCAAATAGAATTTTCATCTGTCTCGATGGAAGTTGTAGAAATATGCAGAGCAGATTGAAGCAGCCAGGCACCACCACATTCGCATTGCCAGTTAGAAAACATGAAATTTTCACTTTTGCCACAGCGCTCGCAAACTACCTGCATCATCACCTACCGAGCTGATTATACCTATTTATCCAAGCAGTTCCTAAAATGGATCAAAGGTAAGAATCAGAGCGAAGCCCAGAAATATTCCAGCTGTCATGCAAGCGATCCTGTACCATTTGCAAGGTAATGGATTGGGGACGCTCTAGTGGCAACGAAAGGGCACGATTCCAAACCAAATTAACCGTGATGCCCAATATGCGACCCACGCCAAACAAGACAGTGTAAAAATCGAATTCTTTCACCCCACAGTGATACTGCAAAGTACCGCTGATGGCATCCACGTTTGGCCAGACACCCTTTGCTTTACCCTGCTTTTTAAGGATATCGGGTACCACTTGGTAGACCATCTCCACCAAATTGAAGAGCAGATCATCAGCCATATATTGTTTACCAAACTCAAACTGAGCAGCAAAACGGGGGTCGGTGCAACGCAAGACGGCATGCCCGTAACCAGGAATGACCTTGCCACGTTCCAATGTATCCCATACATACTGCTCCAGTTGGCGTGGGGATGGCAGACAACCACCAAAATTTTGCATGATGCCCAGCAGCCACTGCAAGCAATCTTGATTTGCACGCCCATGTAGGGGACCAGCCAACCCGTCCATGGCAGCCGAGCAAGAGTAATAAACATCCGAAAGCGCCGAGTTCACCAGGCAGGCGGTATGGGCTGATACGTTCCCGGTGCCCTGGTCAGCATGCAACACAAAGAACAAGCGACACAGATCCTGATAATGCCGATCCCAATCCTTATAGATCAGATGCGCAAAGTTAGCACTCCAATCCAGAGTTGGATCGATCTCCCGAAGAATACCATCCCCATATTTAATATTGTAGATGGCAGCTGCCAGACCAGGAGCCTTGGCAGTCAGATCGAGGCTATCTTCCAGAGTGATTTTCCAATAATCCGCTTTACTCAATCCATTAGAATAGGTACGCGTGAATTGGCTTTGCGTCTGCAAAGCCAGAATCGCCTGGGAAAACATGGTCATAGGATGTGTCTCAGACGGCATGGCTTTTAACACATTGATGACATATGGCGGAATGGCAGCACGCGCTTTCCAGAGATCTTCCACCTCCAGCGCCTGTTCCTCCCCTGGCATTTCCCCGGTCAACAGCAAGGAATACAATCCACCTGCATATGGAAAAGCAGTGCCCTGCGGTTTGGGAAGTTGTTGTAATACCTGTTCCAATGAAAGTCCGCGATAATGCAAACCATAGAATGGGTCAACATAGGAAACATCGCTCAGCAATAGATCGACATCTCGATTGCCATTGAAAAATTGGCGTAGTGATACCTCACTGATGACGGTTTCTCCAGAAGTCGCCAGCATATAACGTATCTTCTCGTACACCTCCCTGATCTTCCCTTCTAAATTCTCTGCAAGCTTCATTGCTTTCGGACTCCAGTTATAATCAACGAGGTGTATATCCCAACTTCATTGAAATTTCTTTGGCTTTATCTTTTACTACATTCTTGTATTCATCAATCTTCTCGAGAGTAAAGCGCTGGCCTGGACCCGAAATGGTCAGGGCAGCAATCAAAGCTCCAAATTCGTTATAAATGGGAGCAGCCACACCGGATGCTTCCAAAATCCACTCCCCTAAGCTGACCGCACAGCCTTCCTTACGGATACTCTCCAAGTCTTTCCGTAGTGTATCTTTATCACGAATGGTAGCAGAAGTTAGTGGGGTCATCACGATTTGTTTGATGATCTCCTCGCTCTTTGCTTCAGACATGAAAGCCAACATACACTTGCCAGCCGATCCGGCGTAAAGAGGGATCCTGCGTCCCACACGGGCAGTGATGCGCACCGGTTCAGGGCTCTCAAGACGCTCGATGCAAACCCTTTCCTTGCCCTCCAACACATACAGACTGATGGTTTCCCTGGTTCTTTCGAGCAAACTGACCATCACCGGCAGTGCAGCTGCCCGCAGGTCAGAAGTGGCAGTATAAATACCAGACCAGGTGAGCACGCGCGAACCGATGGAATAGGTCTTGTTCACAGGATCCTGACTTAAAATGCGCAGGTCGCGCATTGCGGTCATCAACCTTCCAGTAGTGCTGCTGGAAAGCTCAACCATGCGTGCTACTTCCCTGACACCCAAGTCAGGTCGTTCAAGTGTGAAACAATCCAAAATGTCGATCACTCGTTGTAAGATCTGCACTTTTTCTGTGGTCATGGCTCCTCTATTGTTCCATTTTATGGGACGGCGTCCCATTTCTTATGGTATATTTTACATGGCAATGCTTTTTTTTACAAGAGGTTTTTGAAATGTTTGTGAAATGTTAGAATTGGCAGAACGTATTCGGAAAGGGAATCAAGACATGCAGAACAAGATCGAAAAAATCATAATCCCTTTTATCATTGGTGATGGCATCGGAAATGATATATGGAAAGCAACCAAACCAATATTAGATCAGGCAATGCAAACCGCCTACGATGGTCAACGAGCGATCGAGTGGAAAGAAGTCCTGGCAGGGCAAAAAGCCTATCGCAAGACCGGTATTTACCTGCCCCAAGAGAGTATTGACACTTTGAAACAATACAAGGTTGCTATCAAGGGACCGCTGACCACCCCGGTAGGAGGAGGGTATACCTCCCTCAATGTGGCATTGCGTAAAGAGCTGGATCTGTATAGTTGCATTCGCCCGGTGCAGTGGTTCCCCGGCTTGCCATCGCCATTGAAAAATCCGGCAGATGTGAATGTGGTAGTCTTTCGTGAAAACACTGAAGACTTGTATGCCGGGATCGAATTTCCCAGCGATAGCGAAGGAAATCAACAACTTCTCGATTTTCTGAAAAAGAGACATCCTGAAGAATACGCCCGGCTGCGTTATACCGAACAAGTGGGGCTGGATATCAAGCCCATTTCAAGAAATGCCACGCAGCGCATCATGAAGGCAGCTTTGCAGTGGACCATCGCACACCAACTGCATAAGGTCACCATTGTGCACAAAGGGAATATCATGAAATACACCGAAGGCGCCTTCAGAAACTGGGCATATGACGTCGCCGAACAAAAATTTGGGAAATTATGTTTTTCAAAACGCACCTGGCAAACCCTGATGAAAGAACAGGGAAAAGGAAAAGCGAATGAAATGAAGGAACAAGCGCTGGCAGGTGGTTCAATCTATGTGGATGATCTTATCGCGGATAACGCCTTTGCCAAAGCCATTGCCAATCCGGCGGATTTCGAGGTGATCGTCACTGCCAATCTCAACGGTGATTATCTTTCTGATGCCTTTGCTGCCCTGGTCGGTGGAATAGGTATCTCGGCAGGTGCGAACATCAATCAGGAAAAGGGATGGGGGCTATTCGAAGCCAACCACGGTTCGGCGGACGATATTGCCAATCAGGATATAGCCAATCCCAGTTCACTGATCCTATCCGCTGCCATGATGTTCGATTTCATGGGTTGGGAGAAAGCCGCGCGATTGATCCGGCATGCCCTGGAGCAGACCATCCAAGCGGGGTTCATGACCGCCGACCTGCACGCGCAATCCACCGGCAGTAACCTGGTCAGTACATCTGATTTCAGTAAAAAGATCATTGAATTCATTCAATAGAAAGCAAAGTATGATGGATCCCCTATTCAACGCGATCAAAGATACATTGGTACAACATGATCATTCCTATTTCTATTACAGCCTGCCACACTTACAGAAAAAGGAGTGGGGAAAGATCGATAGATTGCCATATTGTTTGCGTATATTACTGGAAGGTTTACTGCGCAATAACGGCAAAAAAGGATTCACCACCCAATATATCCTTGATCTGCTGGAAGGTGACCGCTCAAAACCCCATAATATCCTATTCCTGCCCGGAAGAGTTTTGCTGCAAGATTTTACCGGAATTCCGGTTTTGAATGATCTGGCAGCCCTGCGTGCAGCTATGACCCGGCGCGGTTTGGACGCTAGCCACATCAATCCTGTCATCCGCACTGACCTGGTAGTGGATCATTCCCTACAAGTAGATTATGCAGGCTGTGCACTGGCTAAAGAGCTAAATGAAAAAGCAGAATTCCAGCGCAACCAGGAACGCTATCAATTCCTGCGCTGGAGCGAGCAGGCATTTCAAAATCTGCGCATCATCCCACCCGGCAACGGTATTGTGCACCAGCTCAATCTGGAAGTCCTGGCAGATGTAATCTCCACCGTTAATATAAATGGCGAAATCACACTGATCCCGGATAGTGTTTTGGGCACCGATTCACATACCCCCATGGTAAATGGCATGGGAGTGGTGGGCTGGGGGGTGGGCGGCATCGAGGCCCTGGCGGCTATGGTGGGTTACCCGATCGAATTCAATACCCCACAGGTTGTTGGGCTACAGCTATCAGGAAACCTGCCCGAAAATGTCACCGCCACCGACCTGACCCTCACCATCACCAACCGCCTGCGCAGCCACGGCGTGGTGGGAAAATTTGTGGAAGTTTTCGGAAACGGGGTCAGTTCACTGCGGCTGGAAGATCGCGCCATGATATCCAACATGACCCCCGAAAGCGGTGCCACCATCACTTATTTTCCGGTGGACGAACAAACCCTGGATTACCTGCGTTTAACCGGAAGAGACAACGCACACATTGAACTGGTGGAAGCGTATTTCAAAGCACAACAACTTTTCCGCACAGATGATGCGCCGCAACCGGATTACGATGAGATATTGGAGCTTGACCTCAACACCGTTCAGCCGGTGGTCGCTGGACCCAAACGCCCCTTTGATCTAATAACGGTGCAGGAAATGGCACAGGAATTCCCAGCATCCCTGAGTGCTCCCAGCGGGCACCATGGCTTTGGATTGACCAAAGAGGCTACAACCAAAGAATATACAGTGGAAATTGAGGGGCACCAATTCGATTTGAAGCATGGTGCAGTGATCATGGCAGCCATCACCTCCTGCACCAATACCTCCAATCCGGCAGTTCTCATGGGAGCAGGATTATTGGCAAAGAAAGCTGTAGAAAAAGGACTGCACGTGCAACCCTTTGTAAAAACCAGCCTGACACCCGGTTCGCTGGTGGTGGATATGTACCTGATCAACAGCGGATTGATGTCTTATCTCGCCGAACTTGGATTCCAGGTAGCCGGTCACGGCTGTGCTACCTGTATCGGCAATTCCGGGCCCCTACCCGAGCCGATCAACCAGGCGGTGAACAAAGGCTTGGTGGGAACCGCCGTTATTTCTGGTAATCGCAATTTCGAGGGGCGCATTCACAAAAGCGTCAAAGCCTGTTATCTCGCCTCTCCATTGCTGGTAATGGCTTATGCCCTGGCAGGCACGGTCAACATTGATCTTACTACCACACCGCTTGGCAGCGATCAAGACGGAACACCCGTTTTTCTGGCTGATATCTGGCCAAACAAGATGGAGCTCGATGAATATTTGCGGCAGGTGGATAGCAGCCTGTTTACCAACATCTACGCACATGGTTTGATGGGAAATCAATTCTGGCAAAAAACAGATGAACCGCATGGCACGGTCTACGACTGGAATCCGCATTCAAGTTATTTACGCGAGCCTCCTTTCATCCTTGAGCATTTTGATACCCGCAAAAATATCTCGAAAGCCCGCGTACTGGCAAAGTTGGGAGATTCCATCACCACCGACCACATCTCCCCTGCAGGTAAGATCCAGGCAGACAGCGACTGCGGCAGGTATCTGGAAGCGTTGGGATGTGATCCAAGCGACTTGAACACCTATGGTGCCAGGCGGGGAAACCATGAAGCCATGTTACGTGGCACCTTCAGTAACCCACGCTTGAAAAACGAACTGGTAAATGGAAAGAGCGGTGATTTCACACGCTACTTACCAGAGAATAAAGAAATGAGTATTTTCGAAGCATCCCGGCTTTATCAAAAAAAGCATATCCCGCTCATCATCCTGGCTGGCAAACAATACGGCACAGGTTCCAGTCGCGATTGGGCTGCTAAGGGACCATTCTTACTGGGTGTACGGGCTGTGCTAGCGGAGAGCTATGAGCGCATCCACCGCTCCAATTTAATAATGATGGGTATTCTCCCTTTGCAATTCCTAGAGGGAGAGAATGCCGTCACATTCGGGTTGGATGGAAAAGAGAAATATTCCATCAGTGATTTGGCAACCCTGGATCAACCCGGGCAGATGGTAGACATCCAGATCGAAAATGAAAACGGGAAAATCATTAATATCCAAGCCAGAGCAAGACTGGATACGCCGGTGGAGGTACAGTACTTCCGGAATGGCGGTATCCTCCCCACGATCTTCAATGATCTTTCAGTAAAGCTTGGGGCGACAAACAACTAGGAATTCTGTGCAAATAATTGCGAGAGTTCATTCAGCAAATCCAATACAGCAGAAGTCAGCCGAAAATTCATCATCACTACCGTATTTCGACATGCCTGTCGAGCAGAAGCAGTGCCTGGAATGGCAACCACCGCATCACCATAGAATTGAACCACCCAGCGCAGCGCAACCTGGGCAGGGTGTCTTCTACGATCTCCCGCAGGGATTGGATGAAAAGGGTTGATTTCTTTAAAGAAGACTTTCGAAAAGCCGGCATATATTTCCGGAAACCAGGGCGTTTTTTGATCAATCTCAGTTGCTCATGATAGTATCCATTCAGGAGCCCCCGGGATAATGGAGAATAGGCAATGATGGTAATGGCATGATCTTCTTTTCCCGGTTTTCTATATCAACCTTCCCATTGTCAGAACAATTTCTTAGGAGGTCGGCTCAACCGTCTTTGATTTACCACCTGCAATTGCGGCAAATAAGACGCTCACAAAATATAAAGCAATCAGGGGCACCATCAACAACCCCATACTCACCGGATCTACGGTGGGTGTGATAACTGCTGATAGAGCAGCAATGATAATTATTGCATAGCGCCATTGTTTCAACAATTGTTGAGCGGACACTATACGAATCTTTGCCAGAACGAATACGATCAAAGGCATTTCGAACGCAATTCCCATCCAAAAAATCAGACTCGTGATGAACTTGAGATAGCTGGAAAAACGCGGGATAGTTTGCACTCCCATGAAGGTCAACAAGAAATCCAGCGTGCGGGGGAGCATGACATAAAATGCAAATGCCACACCGATCAAGAAAAAGATGCTTCCGAAAATGAGACCTGAAATTACCCAGCGACGTTCAGATGGTTTTAAACCCGGCATGATAAATGCCAGTAATTCATAAAAGATCACAGGAAGAGCAATGATCAACCCGCACATCAGAGCTACCCTGGTAAAAACCCCGATATTTTCTGTCACTTCAATGGATTGCAGAGTTTCAATTCCACCTACCGGGTTGGTAAGAAAATTCACCACGTTTTCAGCAAAGAAAAAACTCGCCACCGTAGCCATGACTAGCGCGATCAATGCCAGCAACAAGCGTTTGCGCAGTTCTTCAAAATGCTCCCAAAACGGCATGTTGGACCTGTCATCATTCATGATAAAACCCTCTCCTATTGTGCTTTTTTGTCTTTATCATCTTTTTTTTCAGCAGCAAGAGACGGGGATGATTCAACATGAGGCACATGACTACGATCGAGAATGGTCTGATCAAAACTTCCATCCAGAACATTCTTAATTTCCTTCACATCATCCTCAATATCCGCTTCTTCCATGATCTTTTTGGGGAGATCACGAATCTCACGGGAAGTCTGTTTGACTTCCTTCCAGAACTGAGAATGGGTTATCGTTCGAATCGTTCTCCCCAGATCTTTAGCCCCCTGGATCATCTTTTGCGGACCGAGAAGAATGACCATTAGGATTAAAAGAAACAGTATCTCGGAAGTGCCTATACTACCAAAGACATTCATGGAATATCAATCGCTTTATTTATCTTCTTTTTTTTCAGCGCTTTCTGTTTGATCTTCCACTTCTTCTTTAGAATTCGACTTTGAACCAGAAAGCCCATCTTTGAATTCTTTGATTCCGCGTCCCAACTCGTTTGCAACTTTAGCAATACGACCGGGTCCGAAAAGAAGCAGGATCAATACCAAAAGAGCCAATATCTCTAAATAACCAGTACCACGAAGCATTTTCTACTCCTACATCTCACACTTTAACCGGAATTATAACAGCCTCATCTAAAAATACTACTTGAATGTCTCATACAGTATTAGAGATGCATAAGTACCCGCAAGCCGGTTACAACGCCTAAGGGTGAATGATAATAAATATTTGCTTTATCTTGATGCGATCTGATGGGTTATATCAACACTTTGATGTTGAAGGACAGATTCGATCAAGCTGCTTGTCAAGATAAGGAACGCAGAATATAGAAATATCATTGTCTTCATATCAAACACACTGGAAGAATATTTTAGATTCTATGCCCATGCAAATACAGGAAGCAATACAAGTACATTCGCCGGGCAGGGTCTCACCAATCCTTATAAGCAAACCGCAACCGGCAATGCCATCAATTGCACTGATAAACCTCTTAGCATTCGTGAAAAAGCCACCGCTGATTCCAATTTTCATGGCTCTCTGCCCAACAACAGCCCAATCATGATCAAAAAAGCCTGTCGAAAATAACTGTGTATTGCTTACAACGATAGCTCAAATTGGATCTGTGCTAAATATACACAACTCAATATACCCATGATTCCATTCATACTCAATCAAATCATTGACCAAGATATAAATTACAACAAAGGTTCTGGAAATTCCATTGAAATAACGTGAATTCATTTATTTTCGAGATTCCAATATAAGCCAGCCGTCTATTGTCATTATTAGAATTATTGTTCTATAATAGAGGTATGGACCTATGGAATAAATTGGATTTGCTCGCCGGTTATAACCGGCTTGAGATGCAAGAAGATAGAGTTGACACGATGCAATCCAAGCACAGTATGGAAAACATCTATCTCTCGTATGCCACCCTGCCGAATGGAAAAAAGATGCGCCTTTTCAAATCATTGATCAGTTCGCGCTGCAAGAATAATTGTTATTACTGCCCCATGCGCAAAGACAGCAATTGCCAGCGCGCAAAATTCGAAGCAGAAGAGTACGCCAGATTGATCGTCAATTTATATCGAGCCGGCATTATCGATGGTGCTTTCATCAGCTCTGCAATCGAAGACGATCCCGTTCGGACTCAGGATATATTGATCAAAACACTTGAGATCTTGCGCTTTAAAATGGATTTCAGAGGTTACCTGCACATGAAGTTCATGCCGGGATTGGAACTCGATCAGGTTCATCACATCATGTTTCTGGCAGACCGGGTTTCACTGAATCTGGAAGCACCCAATGCAGATCGCATTCCATACCTCTCCCCTGATAAAAGCGCATTTCATCAACTTCTGGATCCGTTACGATGGACTGCCCAGATCCGCCAACAGCCTACCACAACAAAAAATTGGAAGGAGCGTTGGCCATCGGTATGCACTCAATTTGTGGTCGGCGGGTCGGAAGAATCTGACATGGAATTGCTGCAAACCACTGCCTATCTATATCGCGATCTGCATTTACAACGGGCTTATTATTCCCCTCTACAACCCTACCTAGGCACTCCCATGCAAGATCACCCTGCCATCCCACTAAAGAGGAAAGTGCGTCTTTATCAGGCATCTTTTCTCCTGCGCGATTATGGGTACACCCTGGAAGATTTCCAATTTGATCAAAGTGCCAAACTCCCACTCGATAAAGATCCGAAAGTATGGTGGGCAGAGAACCATTTTACAGATACCCCACTGGAAGTCAACCGTGCCGACGTTTCCCAATTGATACGCATCCCGGGAATAGGTGAAAAGAGCGCACGAAAAATCGTGCAATTACGCAAGATCCATCCATTTCGCACCGAGAGTGATTTCATCCAGGCAGGCATCCGCATCCAACATGCATTACCCTTCATCACCATGGATGGGCACAAAGCATGCACACAACCGAAACTCCCTACATTCTGATAATATGCATCTCTCCGGTATAATCAAACCATAAACAGCAATCACTCCTCTTACAAGTTCCCTACAAAGGATGACCTATGAAAACATACAAAATAGGCTTGATCGGGTTCGGTTTCATTGGGAAGGTACACGCAAAATGCTACAGCAGTCTTCCTTATTGTTACAGCGAACCCGTTGCCAATGCGCAAGTTGTGGCCGTTTTACGCTCACATGCCGACCAGGATCAAGATCTGTTGACTTCTCTAAATATCCCGTTTTGCACCAGCGCTGAGCAAGATTTCTGGCAACAGGATTTCGATATTGTGGATATTTGCTCCCCCAATGCCAGCCATTTCAGCTATGCATTAAAAGCCATAGAAAAAGGCACCCCGATCTATTGCGAAAAACCCATCACGCACAATATCGAAGATGCCCGTGAACTGGCAAACCTGGTCGAACAGCAACATATTCCCACCCACACTGCTTTCACAGTCCGGTATGCCCCGGTTGCCCATTTAGCTAAAGAAATCGTAGCTGCCGGCATGCTGGGAGAGATCAACCATTTCAGGGCACAATTATTTCACAGCAGCTACCTCAATCCAAACCGCCCAATATCATGGAGGCTACAAAGTGCCACTGCCGGTGGTGGTGCACTTACCGACCTAGGAATTCACTATCTCGACCTCATTCGCTACCTGATGGGTGAAGTAGACTGGATCCAATGCCAGACTCGCACAATGGTCAAAAATCGCCCGAACGGGAAAGGATCAACCAATCTGCAGGAAGTAGATGTGGACGATTGGGCTTTATGCACCATGGAGATGAAAGATGGTGGCATCGGCTCACTGGAAGTAAGCCGGGTCTCGGGTGGTGCAGGGGATGTATCATCCCTGGAGATATACGGCAAGTATGGATCAATTAAACTCGACTTATCCAAACGCCATCAGATCGAATTTTTCAATACGCCAAAAAATAAGTGGGAAAGTGGCAGTGTGCTCCCAGAAAATTACAGTAAACAGTATTACGACCCAGCATTATGGCCAGCCAGCCAGCAATCGTTGGGTCCATTTATGGATGCACACTGTGCCGCCATTCTGGATTTTCTGACCCATCTTGAAAATCGACAGCCTTCCCAGGTTGATTTCAAAACTGCATTAAAAGCGCAGGAATTGCTGCATGCAGCCTATCAATCGGCAGCCCAACAGGGTGAGAAAGTGCATCCACATGAATGATCGCGTGATTCCTGATGAACCCATGCATATTGCCATACTGGGCTGCGGGGGGATCGCCCAAAAAGCTTATTTCCCATCGTTAACCTCTTGGGAAAACATTCATATCGATTGCTTGTACAGCCACACGATCAAGCATGCACAAAGCGCAGCCAGGCGCTGGCAAATCAAGCATCATACCAACGACCTGAAAGACATCTTAGGAAGCAATATAAAAGCTGCTTTTGTTCTGACCAATAAAGAATCCCATTTCGAAATAATTAAAGACCTTCTAGTAAATGGGATTGATGTTTACAGCGAAAAACCATTGGTGGTAAACAGTGCGCAAGCTCTTGCACTGGCACAACTTGCAGAACACCATCAACGCATTTTGATGGTCGGTTTCAACCGGCGTTATGCTCTACTGTACCAAAAAGCGCGGGAACTGATGGGGCAGGAAAAGATACAACTTGCCATCATCCAAAAACACCGCCCCTCACCCCATTACACCTCATTGCACGACGCTTTATTGGAAGATAGCATTCACCAGATCGACCTGATGCGTTTCTACTGCGGGGAGGTAAAGGTCATACATACTGATGTAGAATACAAGCATGGTTTTCTACATAGTGCCATGTGTACTGCGGTGCTACCCTCCGGTGGCTTGGCACAACTGATCACCTCACACATGGCTGGTGCATGGCAAGAAAGTGTAACCCTGTACGGCAATAATCTGTCCATCCATGTCAATGCTTTCCGTGATATGAAAATATACTATCAGGATCATGAGGAATTGTATGGAGCGGATAGACCAGGAAACTGGATACCAGATCTGACAGAACGCGGTTTCAGTGGAGAGATCAAGCGTTTTTTTCAGTGTGTTGAAAAGCGAGAAACGCCCGAAAGCAATGCTGATGAGGCTGCCAAAACACAATTATTGTTGGAAGATATTCTTACGAAAACACAGAACGTGTAGCTATCCTGCTAGGTAATCTAGTAAAGCATGGTGTGAAGGGAAGATCGCATCCGCATTATCACGCATTCTACTTGTGATGGGGCTGAGATTTTGTATTGCAAAAACATGCATACCGGCTGCTTTGGCAGCCAGCACTCCATTTTCCGAATCTTCCAAAACCAGACAGGCTTCAGGTTTGGTTCGTAATAACTGTGCTGCCCGCAAGAAAACATCAGGAGCTGGTTTGGGATTCTTGATCTCATCTCCCCCCAGCACCACTGTAAAGAGATCTGCAATCCCCGCTTTTTCCATACGGAACAAGACCTCTTCCCGGTAAGTGGAGCTGGCTACCGCCATTTTTATGTGGTGGTGTTTGAAGTAAGCCTGGATGTCCAGTGCACCATCCACCAAGGGCAATCCGTTCTTTTGAATGAATTCTCTAAAATAAAGCTGTACTTTCTGGTAAATATTTTCAAAAGGATAAGCAGGTCCGAATCTTCCCATTTGTATATGCTTGATATCCGCCAACGTACGACCAAGGCAAAGAAAAAAATCTTCATCCTTGAAATCGAACCCATATTCTCCGGCAGCCCTCCCCCACAGTTTGACCAACACGGTTTCAGAATCTACCAGAATACCATCAAAATCAAAAATGCAGGCTTTTATATTCATATCCATAAGGTAACGAACCCCGTTTCTCGAAGGCTAAAAAGATCAATGCATTATACTAAATAAAAAATTTGATCCCAAAAAACAAATTAGCCAAAAGAGGCTGTGGAAAAATGGAGGAAATTTGGAGAAAAGTGGAGAGAATGAAGATTTTTCAACGCAAAACCCTCTATCTGAATGGTATCTGGCAGATCACACCCTGACCGTTTTTATACTCTTTGCTTCTATTCGAGTCA
>JAAZNC010000056.1 GCA_012798455.1 Chloroflexota bacterium
TTGCGAAAAAAGTGATCCTGCGGAATGATCTGATCATAGATGTATTCCCCATAAAAGGTACCTTCCCCCGTCTCGATGAAGTGTTCGTGTGCCATGCTTCCCTCGCTGCTGTTGTTCCCCCTATTCTATTAAATCTCTCCTCCTTTGTCAATTTTGTCACTTCTTTTTCAACAGTCTCCAAAATCAATTTGACATTTATATGGTTTTGTAGATAATAGTCATACGAAGTGGGAAATCATCAATTTTCAAGGTTCCTCTACCTGCTTTTCAATCCAGTTATAAGAGAACACCATATTTGGAGTAATTCATGCCCAATTTGGAAATCATCGTTGATACTGTAGAAGACGCGATTGCTGCAGAAAAAGGCGGGGCAAACCAGGTCGTAGTCGTTTCGCATTATCCTAGCACCGGCATTACTCCTTCTCATGGGTTGGTAGCAAGAATACGGGATAAGATCAAGATTCCCATGACCATCTTGATCCGACCCAATACCCGCAGCAGCATACCCACTGAAGAGGATATAGAAACCTCATTAATTGATATTGAAATATCCAAATCACTCGGTGTAAATGATTTCCTGCTTGGATTCATTGACCAATTCAACAACCCTCACACAAAAGCTATTCGGACAATTAGAGATCATTTCAATGGTATCCGTATTCACAGTAATACCGCCTGGGAAGGATCGAATAATTTGAGCGAAACCATAGATAATTTGATCAAGGCAGGATACCGTTCAGTGCGCATGGGAGGTAGAAATACATCCAATCTTGGGTTCCATACCGACGCCAGCCGGGTTGTCGTCAAGATCGGCAAGATAAAAGACCATATTCAAGGAAGGATCATGCTTTTCTTAACAGGGGGGATCACAGCTACCAATCTCCCATATTTAATGATGCAAACCCATGTCTATAACATCCAGGTCGGCAGAGGTGTACGTACTCCTAATAACTCCTTCAGCCCAGTAGATAGCAATAAAGTTTCTCAAATCAACCACGTCTTAAATACCCTTTACGAAGAAATCGAGAGATCAAATTCTGACTTAAATCAATAAACTCCCTGAAAAATATTACCTTGGTACTTTCTTACCTGAATCTTACAAAACTATGTTAAATTTAAGGCAATATGTCGTTTCAAGATCTAATTAACGGAGAGATTGGGGTTAACCTCGCCAAAGGGTTAGCCAAAATATTACCCGAAAAATTGGGCTTCAGCCTGGCTGATTCGATCGCAGATATGATCGCCAAACGTCGTACATCTTCCATGGTACGGTGTATCAGGGCAAATCAATGGATCGTCAGTGAAAAGACCCTCACCAAAGATGAACTGGGTCAGCGTGTGTTTGAAGTATTTGACCACACTGCATATTGTTTATTTGACCTGTACCACAATATCGATGAACCACAGACCCTGCTCCGTAAGATCAAGTTCAGCCCCAAATTAGAGAAAATCCTTGATGAGCGGGAAAAATGCGGAGAGGGAACCATATACGTTACCCCTCATCTCAGCAATTTTGATCTGGCAGGACGCGCCATTACCTACAGCGGACACCATATCTTGGTACTTTCTTATCCCAATCCCAACAAAGGCTACCAACTACAGAACAAACTGCGAAAAGAATATGATATTGAGATCATGCCCATGTCCGTTGAATCTCTGCGCCTTGGCAAACAGCGGTTGCAAGAAGGCAAAGCGATCATCACCGGATTGGATCGCCCTCTGGATGAGACCAAATATCATCCCAAGTTCTTCGGGTATCCCTCCAATGTTCCCGTCACTTATATTAAGCTAGCGCAACAAACCAAAGTGCCAGTTGTGGTAGTGGCATGCATGGGTAACCAGAATGGTTCTTACACTGCTGATGCATCAGACCTGATCTACATGGATAATTACCATGATCCCATCCAAGATATGGAACGAAATGCCGAAAAAGTGTTAAAACAAGCAGAAGTTTTTATTCGAGATCATCCCAATCAATGGTCAATGTTCTACCCTGTTTGGCCCTGGGCACTGAACGAGATGCCTGAATAATTGTCTCTATCGAAAGGAATTACGTATGGACACACAAAAAACAGAGAAGGATATTTCCGAACATGAGCGCATCAATGATATTTTGTTAGGTCCACTCGAACGACCGGCGATCGCCTGGCTGGTCGAACATATGCCCGCCTGGGTGACCTCGGACCACCTTACTTTTTTAGGATTAGCTGCCGCTCCGGTCATCGGGATAAGCTACTGGGCAACAAACTACAATGAGGGCTTTTTATGGTTGGCAAGTTTTGGTTTTTTTCTGAATTGGTTTGGGGATAGTCTGGATGGAAACCTGGCTCGCTATCGTAAAACAGAAAGACCGAAGTATGGTTATTATATCGACCACATCGTCGATACCATCAGTGAGATCATCATCTTTTTAGGGCTGGGGTTATCAAAATATGTAAATTTTGATCTGGCCATGTTGGGGTTGATCGGATATCTGTGCATGACCATTCAGGTCTATATCACCACCAATGTGCGTGGTGTTTTCAAGATCTCTTATGGCAAACTGGGACCGACCGAAATCCGCGCCATTGCGATCATTGCCAACACCTTCATTTTCTTTGTTGGCAATCCCATTATATCCCTACCCTTTGGAGAGATCGGGCTTTATAACATCATCGTAGGTCTGGTGGTCATTCTGCTGTACACCATCTTTGTGATCACCGTTTTCCAGGAAGCCCGTACGCTTGATAGAGAAGATCGCAAGAACTGGAAAAAATAACTGTAACCCTGCTTTTAATAGAGTGTTAACTTGACGATCATTTCACAAAGTTGAATTCGCGTTATAATAGACTGGTTTGAATGAAATCACTAATATAACAGGGAGTTCATGATGATTGTTACTACAAAAAAATTATTTGAAGCAGCCTACGGTAATTATGCGATTGGCGCTTACAACATCAACAACCTTGAGCAGACCATGGGATTATTTGAAGGGAATTTGATGAGCAAAGCCCCCTTCATCATCCAGATCAGTCGAGGAGCAAGAGATTACGCCAATAAATTAATGCTGCAAGCTTTGATCAATGCAGCCAATGAAGTTTTTCCTGAAGCAATTTTTGCTGTTCATCTCGATCATGGGGATGAGCAAACTTGTTATGACTGCATCGAGAGCGGTTTCTACAGCTCGGTAATGATCGATGCCAGCCACGAGTCTTTTGAAAAGAACATTGAGGTCACCAAAAGAGTAGTCGATGCAGCTCACGCCAAAGGTCTGGTTGTGGAAGCAGAGCTCGGGCAATTAGGTGGGGTTGAGGAGCATATTAAGGTTAGCGAAAGTGAAGCGCGCTTGACCAATCCGGATCAAGCAAAAGAATTTGTTGACCGCACTGGTTGTGACTCGCTGGCAGTTGCTATTGGCACTAGCCACGGTGCTTTTAAATTCTCCGGAAGTCAGTCACTGCATTTTGATGTTCTATCGCAGATTCAGAAAAATCTGCCGGGGTTCCCGCTGGTCATGCACGGCAGCAGTTCTGTTCCACAAGAAGAAGTAGAACGCATCAATAAAGCAGGTGGTAAGTTGCAGGGAGCCAAAGGTGTAGATGCCGATCAATTCAAACAGGCTGCCAAACTAGGTGTGACTAAGATCAACATTGATACGGATGGGCGCCTGGTATGGACGCGCGTGCATCGCGAATATTTCATAGAGCATCCCGAAGGATTCGATCTACGCAAACCCGGCAAGATATTCATAGATGAGTATGCTAAGTTCATCGCAGCCAAGAACGAAAAATTAGGGAGCGCCGGACAACTCGAGGCTGTTAGCAAAATGGTGAGCTGAACGACGTATCCAAAGATAAAAGATATATAAAATAAACAAGAAAGGGACGCTACTTCCGAAAATTACACACAGCGTCCTTTTTTCAATGATAGAATCTTTAAAAGAGAGGTTATTAAGTTGGATTCAATGGTAAATAAAAACTATTTGATTGATATGGATGGCGTGCTGGTTCAGGGCAAGAAGATGATACCCGGCGCTGATAAGTTCATCGAAAGATTGCGGGAGAGTAAATGCAAATTCTTGATCCTCACCAACAACAGCATCTATACCCCGATAGATCTGGCACATAAATTACAAACTTCTGGTATTGAGGTCACTCAGGATGAGATCTATACCTCAGCCATGGCAACCGCCAATTTTATGAAAACACAGAAAGCAGGAGGAAATGCTTTTGTGATCGGGGAAAGCGGGCTGAATCTTGCTATCCACGAAGCTGGCTTTATCTTGACTCCCGAAAAAGCCGATTTCGTGGTACTGGGAGAGACATTTGACTATAACTTCCGCCAGGTGACCAAAGCCATGCGCTTGATCATGGAGGGAGCGCACTTTCTAGCCACCAATCCTGATCCTTCCGGACCCAGTGATGAGGGTTTGGTACCCGCTTGCGGAGCAATGGCGTCGTTGATCGAAAAAGCCAGCGGGAAAAGTCCCTTCTATTGTGGTAAACCCAACCCTTTCATGATGCGTTCCGCATTAAACCATCTGGGAGTTCACTCTGAAGACACCGTGATGATCGGCGATCGCATGGATACGGATGTGATCGCCGGATTACAAAGTGGCATGGAGACAATTCTGGTGCTGACTGGTGTAACCAGCCTTAAAGACATCGAAGAATTCCCCTATCGTCCACACCGTATCGTCAATTCTGTAAAGGAAATTGCCGTAAATAAATAACGCATCAAAACACCCAACGTGGACAAAATACCTTTTTCCATTGAATTTCAACCCATCGGAATCCGTCTGGTGTGCAGCGAACCGCTTACCTTGCTGGATGCAGCCAGGCAAGCAGGTATCCAATTGCAAAGTACCTGTGGTGGAAAGGGCACCTGCGGAAGATGCGCGCTCATCATCTTGGAGGGCGATGGTGGTCCGGTAACCCGTAATGAAGAAATCTTTCGGAAAGGTGGGATATTAAAACCGGATGAACGGCTGGCCTGTGAAACCATCGTCCAATCAGACACCAAAGTTTTCATCCCCTCCTCTTCGTTCGAGAAAGCACAGATCTTGCAAACTGAGGGGAACCTCAAGCAAATCGTCATCAATTCTCCCATTCATATAGAAACGCTGCATCTCAAGCAGCCTGACCTTGCCCATCCGCTTTCCGACCATCACAATATCATCGAAACGCATTCTCAACTCAATTTCGAGAACGATGATAGCGCGTTGCGGGTGCTGAGAAGTGCAGCTACGATCATCCGCACAGGAAATTGGGAAGCATTTGCAGTTTGTAATCACGATTACATCACCCATATCGTGAAAGAACGACCAAAACTAAAGTTAGGCGCCGCAGTGGATATTGGCTCGACCAAGATCGCTTGCTACCTGCTAGATCTCACCAATGGAAACACGCTGACGGTGAAAGGTGTGCCCAATCCTCAGATCGCATATGGTGAGGATATTATGGCACGGCTTGGTTTCGCTATGCAGAGTGACTCTTCACAAAAACACCTGCATGACCTTACCATGGATGCGATCAACCAAGCCATTAATACACTTTGCCATGAGTTAGGCATCGCCAGTGAGACGATCATGGATTTTTGCTTGGTGGGGAACACTGCCATGCACCACTTCTTGCTTGATTTGCCATCACGATCACTGGCAACCTCTCCGTTTACACCGGTCATCGACCAGGAATTATATGTATCAACCACCGAAATCGGGATAGAAGGAATGCCGGGCAGCAAAGCTTTTATCCCTGGTCCAATCGCCGGATTTGTGGGGTCTGATCACCTGGCATTCTTGTTATCAGAGGAATTTGGGAAAACCGGTGCAGTAAAGCTTGGCATTGATATTGGCACCAACACGGAGATCGCTTTACAAAAAGGTAAAAGGATCGTGAGTTGTTCTACTGCATCCGGACCGGCATTTGAAGGAGCCCATATTCGTTTTGGGATGCGCGCCGCCCCCGGCGCAATCGAACACGTCCATATCACTCGAGATGGAACGGTGAAGTGTGATGTGATCGGCGAAACACAGGCGAGCGGCATTTGTGGTTCGGGAATTTTGGATGCCATTTCCGAGATGAAGCAAAGCGGTATTTTGAACACACGTGGAAGATTAGATTTGAACCATCCCAGGGTGTGCTTTGGAGAGTATAATGTGCGCTATTTTCCGCTCATTGCAGCAGACAAAGACCAACGAGAAATCAGTATTTCTCAAAAAGATATCGACCAAATCCTATTGGCAAAGGGAGCGATACGTAGCGGTATTTCCATCTTGATGGATCATCTTCAAGTCAAACCCGAAGATATCGAGGAAATCATCATCGCCGGGGCATTTGGGTCTTATCTCAACCCTTACCACGCTATTCAGATCGGCATGCTACCAGAGGTTGACCTGAGCCGTATAAGAGCCGTTGGAAACGCAGCCGGGGCTGGCGCGAAAATGATGTTGGTTTCGGAAACCGCCCGCTCCGAGGCAAGCGAACTGGCGCATAGGATCGAGCACCTGGAATTGAATACCTATCCTGATTTTGATATGTTCTTTGTAGACGGCATCCGTTTTCATGGTTAGTTGCACTGGAACCACTATCCATTAGTCATTTGGCTCTCCCAAGATCAGACTACCCGTAGTACAAGAAAGCATTGATTGCCAGCGACAATGGCTTTTGCATGTCATTTGTTTTTTCATTTGCCATCAATAATAAATGTTAATTATGTAATAAATGGTTGGAGCATGAACATGACCGTTGTTGCACTAATTAAAGCAATCAATCCGTATAAAAAATAATTTTGCCATTTTTTATTTACATAATTTGACATTATGTTTTTATCATTGACCAATTTCAATAATAAGATTAATAGTACAGGCAGCAAAATCGCATTCACAGATTGTGAAATCCACATTAACCTGAATAATGGCAATCCGGGGATCAATACAACGATCGCACTGATTAAGATCACGGTGATAAACAAACCGTAAAAAATCGGGGCTTCTTTTCGACTGTGGTTAAGCCCTCTCTCCCATCCAAAGGCTTCTGTGATAGGATAGACAGTTGATAAAGGCAAAACCAATGCAGCCAGGATTGATGCTCCTATTAATCCGGTCGTGAATAAGAGTTTTGCCCAATTACCAGCAAGGGGGGCAAGTGCCATCGCAGCTTGTTCTGCTTCCTCCACAAAAATGCCCTGTTTAAACAAGGTTGCCCCAGTTGTAATGATTATGAATGCTGAGATAACATTTCCCCAGACAGCGCCAAAAATGACATCCATCCTTGTAAGATCATATTTGTCAATACTGACTCCCTTATCCACCACAGAGGCTTGCATATAAAATATTCCCCATGGCGTAATGGTCGTCCCAATGGTAGCCAAGACAGCTAATATATAATCGCTGTTCATCTCAAAAACAGGAACAACCGCCGATTTTGCAATCGCAATCCAATCGGGTTTCAGGACAACTGCGGAGATAACATAACTCAATGCTGAAAGGCAAAGAATTAACAGCACAGTCTCGACACGTTTATATGAACCTCTCAGAACCAGCGCTGCAATGACCACTGCAGTAATTGGGACAATGATATAGCGGCTAACTCCAAGTAATTCTGCTCCTGCTGCGATTCCTGCGAATTGCGCAAACGTGGTCCCGAGATTTGCAATTAACAATCCAACCATTGCAAAAAAAGTAGTCTTCACTCCAAATTTTTCACGGATCAGATCAGCAGTCCCCTTTCCGGTAACAGCACCCAGACGTGCAGCCATCTCTTGAACAATAACTTCCCCAAACGTCACTACCACTAACAGCCACAAAAACTTATAACCATAACGAGACCCTGCCATGGAATAAGTTGCAATGCCTGGAGCATCATTATCAGCCGACGCAGTAATTAAACCCGGACCCAGAACTGTGATTAATAACCAAAAACGATAAAAAAATGTTGTTTTTTTCCCTGGTGTTTTCATTGGATCACCTTAGAAAAAACGAGGCAACCGTTTTTTATAGGCTGTTGGCAATACTGCATCAAGTGCATCATCCAAAGTTACGATCCCCAGCATTGCCTTGGATTCAAGATCTACCACCGGGATTGACAATAAATTATACTTGGCAGCTAGATATGCCGTTTCCTGTTGCGTTGTAAAAGGATTCACATAGATTGGAGAAGCATCCATCAACTCATCTATTTCTTGATCTGGATCTGCCATAACCAGATCACGCAGATAAATAACTCCTTCGAGGGTCTTTTCTACATCTAATATATAGATATAGTACATATCTTCCACTTCTTGCGCCTCTGTAGAAGATCGAAGAAAAGCAATCGCCTCGTCCACATGCAATCCCTTCGGGATCCACGCATACTCAGTGGTCATTATTCCCCCCGCTGAATCGGGAGGGAAATCTAATAAAACCCGCAGATCATCAGCATCATCTTTTTCCATCAGATTAAGTAATTCTGTAGTAGTTTCGACCGGTAAACTGGCTAAAAGATCGGCTGCTTCATCCGGTTCCATTTCCTCAAGAATATCAGCTGCCCGTTCCGAATCCATGGTTGAGAGAACCTCAATTTGCGTCCTGGCAGGGCTCTCTTCCAACGTATCGGCAAGCGTTTCGTCGTCCATTTTTTCCAGCAGACTCTGTCCAGTCATTCGATCTAGATCGTTCAAGATGCTGGCAATGTCAGCAGGTGGCAGTCGACTTATTTTTTCCTGCGTGGTTTTTAACATGAGTGGATCTTTCTCTTCAACATAGAGAATATCCTTCCAGGGAATTATTCCTGTGGAATCGCTTTTTTTTAATATTTTTTGGAAGAAGGTATGGACACTTTCCAATCCAAGACGACGCAGTAATCCCAAATTACCGGTATCAACCCCAGTTATAACGTAGCCATCTTGGATATACGCTACTTGAATATCATTAACACGAACCACGCGCCGTCCTTCAATATCAACGATCTGATGATCTAACACTTGGTATCGCAGATACAATTCATTTCCCTTTGGTGAAAAAGGGGTCAAGTCTGCAGCATGTGTTTTCAAAACAATACTTGGATAAAGACTGCTAACAGAGCCGGCAGGAATTAATGAAATATCTCCATTTTTATCTTTTATGGATATCGCGATGATCTTAGGAAAATCTTGTTCATCTGAACATATTAAAATATCCTTACATCTGCCAATTTCTTTGCCCCAGCGATCCCATATATTTTTTTCAAGGATTTCACTTATATAAAACATGATTTCTCCTTTCCATTGAAATTCCATGGAATACAATCCCTCCATAGTGACCTTCATTTAGCAAATCTTGGAGGCTAGTGTTCCTGCCCTTCATTATTACAACCAATTTATTTTCTTGAAGAAAATCACCACTGCCAGCATAATAGTGACGGAAATGCCAGCCAAAATAGAAAAGGCACTGACATGGCTCTCAAACGGCAATCTTACATTCATACCAAAAAAACCAGAAACAATTGAAGGAAGGCTTAAAATGATCGTCCAAGCGGTCATGATCTTGAAGATGATGTTCTGATTGTTCTGGATTATTGAAGCATATGCATCCATCATCTGACTAAGCAAATTGCCAGCAATTCCGGTCATTTCGATCGCCTGCTGGTTTTCAATGATCACATCATCTAAAAGATCAGAATCGTCGGGAAAGATGGTAAAGAATTTATTGCGCTGCAATCGTTCGAACATGATCTCATTGGAACGCAAGGCAGTTGAAAAATATTCCAGACACTTCTGATATTTCAGAAGTTCCAATACCTCTTTGTTGCGGATAGAGCGCTGAAGTTCATCTTCAATACGGTCGATCAATTTCTGAATACTACGCAGGTAGGACAGAAAATAATTCGCATTCGCCAGCATAATCTGTAGAATAAAACGGTTGCGTTTAACTGTAGAAAAATACTTGCCATTCTTGCTCAAGATGTTATTGATCAAGTCATTTTCATAACGACAGATTGTCACAATGACCTGGTCTGTGAAAATGATGCCCAATGGAATTGTAATATAGGGGATATCTTCATCCCAGCTCTGGTAGAAAGGAATACGCAGTAATATCAAGGTATACCCATCATCTTTTTCTGTGCGGGATCTTTCATCCAGATCCAATGGATAGGTGATAAAGTCTTTGGGAATACCCCACGCGAGCAGCCTTTCAATTTCAGTTTCGCTGGGGTTTACAACATTGATCCAAGCCCCATCAGAAATCTCTTCGATAGGGACGAGTTTTTCACTTCTTGTCTGTAGGATCTTGATCATGGGTCACCTCCAATAACCATTATGCCTGCCCGAAAACAAAAGCTCCCAACAAATCCAGGTGAATTATGCTGAGAGCTCGTACTGCAGAATACAGACAAAAGCAGTTAGAAGAGGTTGCCTATGGCAAAGCACCTCCAAGCCAGCGTAATTCGCATGGAAACCTTGTTAAGCTACGTCTAGGGTCAGGATCTAAATCGTAAGATTTTTCTTCTTGCATTTTTCCTTTACTCGCTTTTTAAGTAACTACATCAATTAGTTTACACCCTGCCAAACCCACCGTCAAGAAAGTCGAGAAATTTGAATGGGCAAAATCCAAAGAGAATTTTCATGAGAATTTTCTTCTCTTTATTAATCGATTATTTCTTACCTAGACTTCGGATGGTACCCATCATAGCCACACTTTGTTTCACTTCAGGTTCACCATAGTATTCAATAGTACCCACACCCGTGATGGCTGCATCCAACTCCCCCTTTACCCACAAACGAGCACTGCCCACACCAGTCAGACTGATACGCGTTTTTTCACTTTCCAGATCATCCGCCATGTAACTGCCGGCACCGGTCAAATTGACATATTGCTCTTTGCACTTACCAGAAACCGCCAGCTTACCAGCTCCAGGAAGATCAGACTTCAGAACATCAAAGTTTATTTCTTTGAATTCCACGCTGGATGCACCGCTCAAATCCAGATGCAATTCCTTCCCTTTAAATCCTTCTGCATCGATCTTGCAACCACCCGTCACCTCTAGGGCATCCAATTGTTTAGTGGTGATATGAAACACAATTCCGCGCGTTGAAAGATAATCCAACCCGGCAGTCAATTTTTCCAACCAGTCACGACCGATATCTATGATCAGACAGCCATCGATCACATCCGTTTTAATGCGGCTCAAAACGTAGTCTTCGGCTTCAACGGTGACTTCCTGCTTCGAGCTCTGTTTGAGTTCGATCTTGCCAATTCCTTTTACCTGGATACGGTGAAATTCGCCCAATTCTCTGGTTTCCATTTTTATCTCAGACATTTTCTCTCCTGTTCACTGTGCATATATATTCAATATACGGAATTTTGAGATCCGGGGTGTGAACAACCAGCGCGGGTTCCTGCGCTGGTTATAATAGTACATTCTTTCTAGCGGATTAAACGCAATACTGAGGTTCCCACACCCAACCCTAAAGCGGCAAGAATGAGCCCGGAAAGCCACAATAATATACCCTGACCTACTGCAGCAATCACGATAGTGAGAATTGTTTCACCCCATTCGAGATCCAACGCTTCTCTGGCTGCAAAAACCCAGGCTACAAGTCCTGCAATAACACCAGCGAAAGTAAAGATGCCAGTGACACAACTGAGTGCGGGTGAAATGGCTGAGATGATACTCAAAAAGCTTACTCCGTTCCACACATAAGCCAGCCCCAGAGTGCGTACTAACTCATTGAAATTTGTGTCCGCATTAAATAATTTATTGCTCACCCAATTGATAATGAAACAACCGAGAGCAAAACCAGCAATCATAAACACGGCTCTAAAGATAGAACCGATGAACCAAGAGCCGAAACTGCTTCGTAATGCCACAGCATTACTGCCGAAACTGCTCAATAATGCAACTACTGAAACAATGATCCATGCTGAGTTTGTGAAAGATTGATCTTCCTCTACCTCTTTATAAATTCCTTTTCGAAATGAAAATGCTGCAATGATTCTTTCTACCATCATGTCCGCACCTCCTTCATAACATTTATTTCTCTTTATGATGGAAAGAGATATGAATACTATACCTGGTTTTCATGTATTTTCTTTAAATATTTATTAATATCCTCCCCCATAATTCTTCCAGTTGGAACCCTAATCAGAAACGTCCTGGGTTAAACGCAGTATTTCTCTAGCCGTTCCGTCATCTATAACAAGAACATTGAACTGGTGATCTTTCACTGCCGCCAGGAACACCTGCGCTTTGAGTGGATTGGAGCCAATACCAATAGACCATTTCGCATTCCTGATTACATCAATAGGAGCGCCAATGATGCGTCGATTGAAAAAATTCTCAATGGGATGCCCATTTTCATCAATCATACGAGATAAGGAGTGCCCAATCGCGCCTTCTGCTTGAAACTTGGCACGGTCTTCTTTACGAATATATCCAGAACGTTCCAGACTGGATAAGTTATCCATCAATGATCCAACACTAGAAATGGTAATCTCTGAATTGTGTGCTTTTTGAATGGTTTCCCGAATATTCTTTTCATTCATCAGGTGTTTGGCAATTTCAGGTGATTCGACCACTGCTGGGGCTTGAATATAGCGGTAAGTACCACCCAGGCAGCGCGCCATTTTTTGTGCCAATTCCGGTCCGTCAATAGCGGGATCACCAAATCCCAGTCCCCCCATCAACTGAATGACTTCAATTCCTTCATAATCGAAGTTATACTCTGACAACTCCTGCACCAGATAAGAAAGAGTCACCCCAAAACTGATGCCAATCGTCACGTTATCATGCAAAATTTGAGATAAGAATTCAGCAGCTGAGAATCCTACATTATAAAACGCTTGTTCGTTGCTGATACCTCCTGAAACTACAATAACTTCTTTCAATCCAAAATAATGCTTTACTCTTTCGGCCAGAGAAGGAAATTTTTCCACCGGTCGTTTGATATAGATCCGGACAATTCCTGATTCTATCGCTTCCGCCAGCAAGCGGGAAACAGTTGAACGAGAACAATCGAGAGCTTTGGCAATCTCAGATTGACCCAGTCGTTGTTCATAATACAATTCGGCTGCGCGAATCATGTTCGTCTCTTTGGAATTCAACCTCAAAATTTCCTCCTCCTTCTCATTATTTTTGATTCGAGTATTCTATTTTAATTGAAGAATTTAATCAATAAATCACGCACCTGTTTTTTATCGGTCGCCGCACGAATAGCGGAAAGATTCTTTTCTTCGCTACAAA
>JAAZNC010000057.1 GCA_012798455.1 Chloroflexota bacterium
GATGCCGGGTTGAAACCAACAGTTTATCAGGCAGATTGGGATGATGAAAACAAGCGCCTCATCAATCTGAATAGTTTTGGAGCGAGTGTATACGATGACCTGCTGAACAGCATCCGATCTGATAACAGCCTACAGGAACATTTTATTGAGGGAACTGAAAGAACATCGCCTGATGAATTTTCGCAGGAAAATGCTGCCGTGGAAGCTTTCATCGAAGAGCACTGTGAACGGTATGTGATCGGCAGCCGTAAACCGTTGCTAGATGAACTGATCGAATTGACAAAAAAGGAGAGTGAAGAGGGATCCTACACTTGTCTGGTGGGCAATCCTGGGTGTGGAAAATCGGCGTTGCTGGCTTACCTATCGCGTGATGCAAGGTTGGTTGGGGATGTGCACACTCTGGTCATCAAACATTTTGTGGGAGCCAGTTCGTCCTCCACCGATGTGCGCAATACGTTGCGCAAGTTCTGTTATGAGATCAAAGCAGAACATCCTCAGATCAACGATGCTATCCCAGATGACCCAGAAGCTTTGAGAGATGCTTTCAGTGATTTTCTAAGACAAGCTAGTGCTTCCAACCGAATCGTGATCTTGCTGGATGCGGTCAACCAATTCGACGCCACCCTTCATTTTAAACAGCTGAAATGGTTGCCCGAGCGATTACCACGAAATGTTCATATCATCTTCTCGACCATTCAGGGACCTATTGTAGAGGAAGTGTGCAATTATTTTCAAGCGGTGAACATCAAAGAGTTAAACCGCATCACTGCATCAGACGGTGATGCGATCATTGAACAGTTCGGTCAGCGTTTCCATAAAGTCATCACTCCTACACAGCGGGCTGCCTTGCTTGCTAAATCTGATGCAGGGTTGCCCATTTATCTATTGACCGCTCTAGAGGAACTGCGTACGTTAAGTGTTTCAAGGGAAGTGGTAGATAGTCAGGATCAAGATCAGGCGGTGCTGGGATTGATCGAGCGACTGCCTTCCACAACCTATGAACTATTCAAGTGGGTTCTGGAGCGCCTTCAAAATGATGATGGATTCAGAGATGAACAGGGGAACAAGATCGGGGCGGAGTTCATTCCCAAATTCGCGGCACTATTGAGTGCGAGCCGATACGGATTAAGCCAACGCGAGCTTGATAGCTTATTGTCTCCTTACAGCCGTGGGGGGAATCTGTCAGCATTGATCTTTTTATTGCGACCTTATTTAATGCAACGAGGGGAGCTGCTGGATTTCTATCACAGCCAACTTCACCTGGCTGCCAGTGATCTATGGTTGCACAGTGATTGGCAACAAAAAGAAACCCATCTGCACCTGGCAGATTATTTCCATAAAATAGCACACCCGGATGAGCAGAATCGCTGGGTGCAGGATGTGCGATCATTAAGTGAACTGCCCTATCACCTGGCAAACGCAGACCAAAAGAAAGAACTTCAAGAGCTGTTCACACAATTAGCTTATCTGGCAGCACGGGTAGGTACGGGACAGATCTACGAGCAGATCAGTGATTACTCCTATCTGGCAAACCAATCTCAAACAACTGTCTCAGCCTGGTGTGATTTCCTACAAAAACATGCGCAGAGGCTTGTAGCGCACTCGGAAATGCTGGTAGCACTGGTGAATCATGAAGGATTCCCGGAAGCCAGAGAGCAGATCGAAGACATGCTATGGGAAGAGCCATGGATACGCACTTCCCATGAAGAATTACCGCCTTCTGAAGTTGAGGGAAGCCAAAAATTGGGCGTTCAGGTGTTGAAGAAACTTGAATTCGACTGGGGTAAGGTTTCTGCCATCGCAGCGCTAGCCAATGCGGCTTTTTGTTTCGAGAAACTGGGGTTGATGCGCATCTATGATCTAAAAACAATGCGCCAGACAGAAATCACCTTTGCGATCCGGCGTGATCGTCCGCTGGTAACCACATGTGCGCCGGATGCCAGCAGTGTTGTAATTTTTTATGAATCGGGAAAAGCCGAACTATATCAATGTACTCTGTCTGCGGATGGGCTTCCAAGCGATGTGAAATCAATAACTGAATTCGATTTCTATTTGCCCGAAAGTGAAGATCCGGTGGTGATATGGCATGAGAATGCGTTCTGGTTCCAAAATTCAAGAGGTTCCCTTACGTCGATATCATCTGTTCTCCCATCTACTCCGAAACATGAAATAGATCCAGAACAGGGCGGGGAACTGGCAGGATTGTATTTCAACCAAAGCTGCATGCTGGTTGCCCTGCGCCAGGGACATGATACGCTACTTGTCATGCCAAATGGACAATCTCAACGCTTGTCAGCGGCTCATCTCACGTCTATTTGCCCCTGTGAAAAAAATACCGTCGCAGCAGCTTTCACAGATGGCAATCTGATCGTCTATGAAGTGGGGGATATCATCATCAAAAAACGTGAGATACAGGTTGGCTTGATACGTGGTGCACTTGGATGGGATGGTTCGCGTTTGATGTGGTTGGGAGAAAAAAACGGATTCAGCACATGGAATATGGATAGTGACTCCCCTGTGTCTATCCAGGACAATGAAGAAATCTTTCCGAGCAATTTGCATGTTGTTCCACGCCAGTGGGTTTGCCAGGCAGAGGATTGCATGCTGCTGGGGGCTTCCCATCGGTTTATTGCTTTCCGGATATTGAGCGGGGAAAGTGCCTTCAACGGACGGCTGGAAGAGGTGTTTGGCGGTTCCACTTGGCATGCCAGGATCAAACATGATAGAGATCACTGGCTTGCTTCAAAACAGCCCTTCCGCCAGATACTGTTACAGCGGGAGGTGATGGGACGGCTGTATTGTGCAGAAGATGGAAAAAGACAGTTCTTTACCGTAGATAGCTTTGGGAACGGTTCTAGATTTGATCTACGAACCCTTCAATCCAAACCCATTAAAACGAACATGGTGGGATTGAATATCAATGTTTCAGAGGGTGAAGAAGAAGGCGGCTGCTGGTCATCGGATCGTAACGGGGAAATTCATTTTGTCGATCCAGATGGTCGGGTGAGCCGGATTACCAGGGTTGATCTGCAAGACATGCATGGATCTTATTTGAAAAGCTGTGGAAAATACCTGGTCTGGATCGGATATTCAGGTAAATTTTTCCCAGAAACTGGACTTGAACCAGCCAGAACATTCATCGTATACAAAAAGAAAATGGGAGATCCGCCCAGCCTCGAAAAGATCGGTGAGCAATTCCTCCATCCCAGAGAGGGACAATGCGCATCGTTCCGCTACGATGAACCTCACGCTAAAGTAATATCTCTGTGGACTAAAAGTGTGGCAGGTACGGATTTCTATTATCTGAAAGTTGGAACGATAGATGAACTGCTCGCATGGCAGCTTGAAGAGATTGGGATAAATGGATTCGGATCATACCGGCATATCCAATCTGCGCTCTCGAGGAATGGAGCATATGTGGGTGTGGTGAATTCGGGCGGGGAGATCAAGATCATTGCGGTTGAGAATGGGGATGTGGCAGCCACACTCGCGGTAAGCGCTCCTTTTACGGCGATCGTAACAGCAGAGAAAAGTGCGGAGTTCTGGGCAGTAGCAGCTTATTCAAGGATCTTCAAGTGTATATTGAACGGAGGTGAAGCATGAGCACAGACATAGAAAAATTATTCGAAGATGGAGAAAATCTGGCAGACCAAAGTCGTTTTCTTCCGGCTGTAGAAACTTTCAAAGAAGCGCAGCGTTTGACCGAGATCCCCTGGCGGCGGGCATGGGCAACCTATAATCTGGCGACCATATACTGGCATCATCTGGGGAACGGATTGGAAGCACGCCATGAGTTCCTGGCAGCCATCGGTGATTTTGAGCAATTTGGTCATGGGGATACTCCCATATTCAAAACAGTACATGCCAACGCGCTTGAAAACGCCATGCTATGCGCTCTTTCGTATGACGAATTCGAAGAACTGGCTGGTAAGCTAAACGCGATCTCGCCCGGAATACCAATCCTCACCGGGCTTGTTCCGGACGTGAACAATCATCGCGATCGAGGGAAACCATGGTCAGATAGCTTATTTGGATTGGCGGGTTCATATTACAATCGCAGTGACCCCAAGCTGGATGCCGGACGGTATGGTGAGGCAAAATCCACTTACCATCTGATGCTGGCAAATCGCAAACAGCTCCGTCTATCCGAAGAGAACTGGCGTATTGCGATCTATGAATTTTGTGCGCTCTCCATGCGCATGACTTCCGATTGTCTCAAGGTACGTGGTGGAGATGATGATCAAAACTCACCCGAAGAATATCTGCCGATCCTGACCGAGGCGATTCCCCTGGTGGACGAATATTTAAGCTTGAATTCGGGCGATGATATTGTACAGAAAGTACGGGCGGATATGGAGATGATGGTCATTGATATCCGCCGGCATTGGGATGCGATGAATGCCAGACAAAATTCTGTTCCTGGAAAAACGTTCTATAGGGTATGCCAGCAATGTGGAACGGTATATGCCCAGATGCAAATGAGCGGTCCGGAGTTGATGATGTTCCCCTTTGATTCCTCCATGTGCATGAAATGCGGTGGCAGGGTGGAATGGCAGGAAAGTCCCGCAATCACCAGAATGACTGGAAGGGGATGTTTTCCAACTTTTTCATTCTTGTTTTTTTTGATGGGTACAATTTTTTTTCTTCTTAAAATAAACCAGATTATCAATATTTGATAAGGAGTTAGAAATGGGAATTTTTGATTCAAAGAAATATAAGTCTCTTTCAAATGCTGTTTTGGCAGGGGATCTCAATGCGGCACGAAAAATGCTTGAGAAGGGTGCCAATCCCAATCAATGTGATCCTGATGATAGTGCTTACCCTATTCATTATTCCATCCATCATGGTCCACAAATGGTTCAATTACTGATCGATCACGGAGCGGATGTCAACATCCCGGCACGAGGGTACATGCCGCTCGCCAGCGCGGAAGCGCAAGGATACATGGATGTGGCAGCCATTCTGCGCCGGGCAGGTGCGCGATTACGTACCGGGGAAGAAGACTCGGCTCTTGATCCCCGGATTCATTTTCAGATCATATCGAAGATCCAGCGGCTTATCCTGGCGGCGCGTATGTCTTATCCGACCGAAAGCGCAGAGGAGATCGCCAGGCATGTGATCGAGAAATTGGATCTCACCTTTCCAGACTCCATGCCCCTAGAGCAGCAGGAAATGACGAAGAAGGAAATTCACGCTTTGATCATGAAGGAGTGTAAAAACTAGTTTCTAATCACATCTGCCAATCAGGATTAAAAAGTTTTTAGAAAGAGTCCAACCAATTAGGACCAACGTATCGTTGTTGTTCACCGGCGATATTCTTTTTTATCTCCTTGCTGATCTGGTCGGCTGCCATTTTTCCGGTAATAAGGGCAGTGGGAAAACCAGAAGGACTGAAAGTCCATTGACCAGCCTGTACCACGTGTGGGAGAGGAGTCTTAATGGCATTTGCTACTCTGGGTAGGCGGTTTTCAGCCGGGAAGGGATTATTGGTGAAAGCCCAGCCTGTGATAGCGCCATCGAGAGTGCCGGTGATGCGCTGCATGGTGAGCGGTGTGGAGGAGAATTGATCCAGTATGACTGCACTGAGACCAGGAAAGATAGATGAATCAAGTGTTTTCAAAATAAGACGTTGGCTAAGAGTCTTGAAATCACCATACCAACCCTGTTCCTTAATGTGTCTGGTAAGCTGGTAATCGAACAACATGCTGATGATCAGCCCGGTCTTGCCAGCGGGAGCGAGCGAAGCATCGCGCAAGACGGGGATGGACATCTCGTAAGTGGTCAATTCATAGAATCTTTCAAGCCAGGTTTCAACATCTTGACGGGAACCAGCCAACGGCAGAGGGCCAGCCTGGGTCTGCCCCTCACGATGGGGGGTATAGAAGAAGTGAGCGCTGGCTTTTTGTGCAAAATAAGAGGGATCGAGGTCAACTGCCAGGAAGAGGGTGAAGACGGAATCGCAACCATACTTGCCGGTCAGTTCGGCTTCGCGTTTGATGAAGGCTGCTTGAACGGCTTCATCCTGTAGATTAAGTGGGTCAACCAGATCGTAAAAGGTCTTGAGATCGGCAGCCCACACCAGATGATGGTAAGCAATGTTTTCCCCACTGGCGGTAAATACAACCTGCCGTTGTGGATCAAGAGTGATGATGGGCGTGCCAGAGCGAATCTCCCCGCCATACTGCAAGATCAACTCTTGTAATTTGTGCACCAGTTGGCTAGTGCCACCCAATGGATAGTAGTAATCGAGATAGAGTTTGAGATAGCTGAGCGCAAAGAACGCGGGGGTTCTTTGAAAGAAATGCTGCGTGATGATATCTAGTAGACTTTGGTCATTGGTGAATTGTCGAAGGAAGTCTACAACCGGAAGAGTGAGCGAGCTGATCTTAGGACTGGTGATCGCGTATTTGAAAATCCATGGAAATACAACCTTCACGAAATAATCGCGGTCTTGTTTGATATCCAGAAATAGGGGGTTATTAATGCCATATTGTACATCCATATAATGCATGATCTTCTGCATTTGTTGCGTGATAGCATGGATCTCTTGGGTGACATGTGGGTAAAAATGTATCAGCAGTTCTTCATAATCGCGAATGCTGTCCATGGATTCCAATGGAATGACACGGTCTTCAATGCCCAGAGTAACCCGATTGGGAACCAGGGGCAGATCGATGCCAAGCTGTTTAAGCATGGGGAATAGCACCCCAGAATTCTCGAAAGCGCGGATGCCTCCATCATAGGTAAATCCATTCCGTTGAAAGGTACGAACCAATCCACCGAGCTCATCTTCTTTCTCACACAACAATATCTTGGCACCACTCTTTGAAAGATAAGTGGCAGCCGTCAATCCAGCCATTCCACCACCAACGATCAGGGCATCATACTGCATGGCATCTCCTTTTACTCATTTGTTAGTAATGGTTCTAGACCGGTGAGTTGTTCACTGACCGACCATACCTTTCTGCCGCGCTTACGATCCAGAGCATGGGGTGCCGGAATCTCTTCAATAGTGAGATTAAAGAATTTTCCGTTGACCTTTTCCATTTCGGGAGCGGCAACCAGATAGTAAATTGCAGACCCGGAGATTTCCGGGTCTTTGAGAAAGTGACGCAGAATATAGCGGTTATACAAACGATAAGGCAACCAGTTATTCATCCCGATGTTGGTCCTGACCGCTCCGGGATGCATCGCGTTGATAGTAACTCCCGAGCCCTGCAAATGATCAGCAAATTCCCAAACCGTGAAGAGCTGAGCAGTTTTTGATGCACCATAACCGAGCAATCCGATATAGGGACGTTTTTTCCATGTAAGGTCATCCAGATTCAGACCACCAAACCGGTGCCCCTGGGAATTGACCTGAATGATACGAGCGGGGGCGCTGGCAAGCAAGCGTGCGAGCAGCAAACGAGTGAACAAGAAAGAAGCCAGATGATTGACCGCAAAAACCGTTTCAAAACCATCATCGGTCATAGTACGGCGCAACATGTGCAACCCGGCATTGTTGATGAGCGCATAGATATGTGGATATGTAGTTAAGATTTGCGTAGCGGCGTGACGGACATCCGCCAGACGAGAGAAATCAGCCTGAATCACATCGACCGGATTGCCATAGGATTGCTGTAATTCCTGCTGGACATTTGTTGCTTTTTGTAGGTTACGACAAACCAGTACTAAATGAGCGCCAGCCTGGGCAAGATGACGAGCCGCTTGATATCCCACTCCGGAGGTTGCTCCGGTAATGATACAAACTTTCCCATTCAGGCGGGCAGCGGTTGTCTTTTGGGGTAAGCGGGAATTGGTGATGAACTGTAATTCAACGGGTAATTTCATGCAGAATCCTTTTTATCCGAAATGTTTGCGCATGAAGCGGCGGTAGGGTTTATGGAACCAGGGGATGGCATTAAAAATATCACCCCACAGATCATAATAATCACGCTGGCGGATGATGTACCCCTCTGATGTCAAGGTAAGATGGGTGGTCCCGTAGATGGAACTGTCGGGATTCTTTTTATAGGTGATGGTCATAATCCATTCCAGGAAGATGTGCTGTGTATCTCCCACAACCGTGGTGATCTGCATCGTGAGCTTTTGGCTGCGGTTGGTCAGACGCTGGCAGAGAGCTTTAAAATCGGCAATGCCCTCTACATGCTGGATACTATCTTCAAAGATGATATCCTTGTGGTAATACGGGAAGATGTGCGACCAATCGGGTTTGCCCTGAGTGTTGTATGTTTGCGACCATAATTCACTCACCAACTGCGGTGTGAGCGGTTGAACGGTGAGATTTTTATCCATGAATGATTCCAATCTTAAAAAGATAAATTGAATAGATATTATCCAGTATACATTAAAACCAATATATGCCAATAGATGACCCAATATTCTCATGTAATTTTGGAGAAATGGCATAAAAATACTGCTAGATACATATCCAGCAGTGAAAAAAATGCCCCCAAGGGGACTCGAACCCCTGTTTTGGCCTTGAGAGGGCCACGTCCTGGGCCGCTAGACGATGGGGGCGGGCAATGGTGAAATTGTAGCATGTGAGTTTTTGACTGTCAATTAGAATCCAATTTATTCCGATGCATTGCAGATGTAAGAGAACTGTTAGATTTCAATTCTGTAATTGACTTCAACAGGTCGCTATGTTACCATTTTCCTAAGTTTTTTCATCTGCATATTATTCTGCACTTTAACAACCCCCGAAAGGACGTTCTCATGAAGAACCAAAAAAGTACTGTACTTATTATCCGGTTTTCCGGACTGATCTTATTTTCAATACTGGGCATTTATTTAGGAATTTTTCTTGTTCGCGATCTGGGGATACAGGAAATCAAACTCAGCTACGCTATGATCGGTGGCGGGGTATTGATGGGCGTTTTAGGTTTTTTGCTTTTCCCCTACATAACTCTATACCCTATTCAAACCATTCGCGCGCATCTTGAAGAAACTCCTGGGCAGACCCTGTTGGTTGCTATGACGGGATTGATCATCGGATTGGTGATCGCCGCCCTGCTTTCTATCCCTATCTCGGTGCTGCCCGCACCACTCAACAGCATATTGATCATCGTAGCGCTGGTTGTTTTTGCCTATCTGGGCATTACCATCAGCGTTTCCAAACAGGATGATATTCGTGAAATGTTCTCTTTTGTACGACGTGACAGGAAATCCAGCACTTCCAGTAAAAAACAAAGTGGAGCAGGCTGGAACAAGGACTGTTCAATCCTGGTGGATACCAGTGTGATCATCGACGGGCGCATCGCAGATATTGCCAGGACCGGTTTTCTGCCGGGCACTTTGATCATCCCGCATTTTGTGTTGAACGAACTGCAGTATATTGCGGACTCCGCCGAGAGCCTGCGCCGCCAGCGCGGCAGGCGCGGTATGGAAGTGCTTTCCGAATTGCAGAAGGACCGCAATGTGAATGTGATCTTATCTGACATGGATGTTGATAATGTCCGCGAGGTGGATGAAAAACTGGTGGTGCTGGCGCGTCAAATGAAAGCACCCATCCTGACCAACGATTACAACCTGAACCGGGTGGCAGAACTGCAAGGTGTGCAGGTGCTAAACATCAACGAACTAGCAAATGCAGTGAAATCCATTTTGCTGCCGGGCGAGGAACTGACCATCAAGGTGATCCAGGAAGGCAAAGAACAAGACCAGGGGGTGGCATATCTGGATGATGGCACTATGGTAGTGGTCGAAAATGGGCGAGATTACCTGAACCAGGAGATCATGGTGACAGTCACCAAGGTGCTGCAAACCGCTGCCGGACGCATGATCTTCTCCAAACCCGGGCACATGAATGGCTTTGACAAGGAGTGATCTGATGGCAATACGCGTTTACAATACCCTGACACGCGAAAAAGAACTCTTTAAGACCATCGAGGAAAATAAAGTACGCATGTATGTGTGCGGTCCGACCGTATATGACAATGCGCATGTTGGGCATGCCATGTCATCGTTGGTGTTCGATATCATCCGGCGCTATCTTGAGTACCGCGGATATAGCGTGCGGCATGTGATGAACTACACCGATGTGGATGATAAGATCATCCGGCGTGCTAACACACTGGGGCAGGAGCCGCAAAGCCTGGCGCAAACCTATATCGATAAATATGACGAACACCTGCGCGAACTGAACATCCTGCCAGTTGCCGAAAAACCACGTGCCACCGGAGAGATGCAGAACATCATTCGTTTCATTCAGGGTTTGATCGACAAGGGTTTTGCCTACGAGATGGATGGAGATGTGTATTACCGGGTGCGCAAGTTCGACCCGTATGGAAAGCTATCTCACCGCAACGTGGATGAAATGCGTTCGGGAGCGCGCATCAGCGTGGACGAGCGCAAGGAAGACCCGCTGGATTTTGCCCTGTGGAAAGGTGCCAAACCGGGTGAACCAAGCTGGGAAAGCCCGTGGGGTGCCGGCAGACCAGGGTGGCATATCGAATGCTCTGCCATGAGCATGAACCATCTGGGCGAACAGATCGACATTCACGGCGGCGGTAATGATCTGGTATTCCCACACCATGAGAATGAGATCGCCCAGTCGGAAGCCCTGACAGGCAAGCCCTTCGCAACCTACTGGATGCACAACGGCATGCTGCAGTTGAGCGGCGAGAAGATGTCCAAGTCACTGGGCAACCTGATCACCATTGAAGACTTTTTGAAGGACCATCCGGCGGATGTACTGCGTTTGATGGTGCTCAATTCCGGCTATCGCAGCCCGCTCACGTTCAACGATGAAGTGATCGAACAGGCGCACAAGGCGTTGGAAAGGCTGCAATCAGGCTTGAAAACAGCGTTGCCTGAAGCAACTGGCGCAGCGGATGCCAGCCTGGCAGCGCTGGATGAACAGGTGAAAGCCACGCGTACGGGGTTCGAAACCTGCATGGATGACGATTTCAATTCCGCCGGAGCGCTGGGAAACCTATTTGATCTGGTACGCAGTATCAATCAAGCCCGGGCAGACGGTGCCACGGATATGCAGTTGGTGTCAGCCCAGGACGAGCTACGTGAACTGAGCTCGGTGCTCGGATTGCGTCTGGAGATGCCCCGGGAGACACACGCCGCGGATGCTTTCATCGATATGCTGGTGAGCCTGCGTACCGAACTGCGTGCCAAAAAGGAATGGGTGCTTTCAGACCGCATCCGCGATGAGATCGCGGAGCTGGGTGTGATCATCGAAGATTCTGCCAAGGGCAGCACCTGGCACTGGAAATGAAAGAATGGATCACGGGGAGGAACCCCGTCTACGAGGTACTGCGCGCCGGCAGGCGTGATATGTTTCGCATCTGGATGGCAGAAGGCAACCAGGATCAGGGACATATCCGTGATATCTTGAAGCTGGCACGTCAAAAAAGGATCACCATTGAAAGCGTACCGCGCTCCAGGATGGATGAGATCCATCCCAACCATCAAGGTACTGCCGCACAGGTGAGTGCCTACCAGTATGCCAGCCTGCAGGAGATCCTATCACAGGCAAGAATCCGGGCAGAAGCTCCCTTCATCTTATTGCTGGATTTGATCCAGGATCCACAAAATCTGGGCACGTTGCTGCGCAGTGCGGAGGGTTTGGGCGTGCATGGAGTGGTGATCCCGACCAGCCGGGCAGTAGCAGTGACCCCAGCAGTGGTGAACGCATCATCGGGGGCGAGTGAACACATGCTGATTACACAGATGAACCTCTCACAGGCGATCGATACATTAAAGACAAACAGCAACACCTGGGTCTATGGACTGGAATATTCCGAACAGGCGATGCCTATTGAGCAAATGGATTTTCGTGGGGGGATTGGATTGGTGGTCGGTTCCGAAGGTAGCGGGCTGCGGCGCCTGGTGCGTGATAAATGTGATCAACTGGTCAACCTGCCGCGATTGGGAAAGATTGATTCCCTGAATGCCGCGGTGGCAGGGTCAATTGCATTATATGTCATGCATACTGCACGCACCAAAAAAGGCTAGAGCAGCCACTGACCTGCCTGAATAATCCAGACCACCCACAATGCGATCATTATCATTCCAATAAAAAAGCGTACGACAAAGGAACAGCCAAAGCCTTTGAGCAGTTCACCGGTGGAACGAAGTGCGGTACTGGAATCTTTCAGGCGGATGACCTCCAGGGTAAAGAGCACCAGCGCAGCGGCGATGATGCCACCAAAGGGTGGAAAAACCAGGCTGCCGATGATGGCAGCCAGAATGGAAGCCAGGGTAGTGAGCCAGGGTGCACCGCCTTTGCGCGCACCGGCGCCCATCATCAGATTATCCACCACATTTCCCAGCAACATCAAACCGCTGATGATGCCAAAGTAGAGCCAGGTGGGCTTCTCGAAACCGGTCACCAGAGCATATACCAGGGCAGTCACCCAGATGAATGTAATCCCCGGCACACCGGGGATGATGAGGGTGAAAAGGCTGACCAGCATGATCAGGGCTACGACGATCTGCAGGATGGCGAGCGTAGTGGCAGTCAGATTTCCTTTAGAACCATCACTAACGGTGGAGGAAACAGTGGTGGTCGAACAAGCGGATATCGATAGCACTGACAGAATCAATGCCAGTACCAGGAAAGCGCCTTTGATGGATGTGCGCATATAGATCTCCTTGCATTGCATTTTCTGCTTAATATACGTGCCTATTTAATTTCGGTTGTGCCGCCCATCCAGGGTAGCAACACCTCGGGCACGCGAATGCTGCCATCTGCCTGCTGGTAGGTTTCGAGCACTGCGATGAGGGTGCGCGGCATGCCCAAGCCGGAGCCATTCAGGGTGTGCACGAAATCTTTGTGCCCATCTTCATCCTTGAACTTGATGTTAGCGCGGCGCGCCTGGAAGGCGCCCACGTTGGAAATGGATGAGACCTCCAGCCATTCCTGGCAACCGGGTGCCCACACCTCGATATCGTAGCCGATGCAGGCGTTGAAGCTGATATCCCCGCTGCAGAGCTGCACGATGCGGTAAGTGAGCCCCAGCAGCTTGCAGGTTTTTTCGGCGTCGGCGACCATTTTTTCGAATTCGCGCATGGAGTCTTCGGGTTTGCAGTAGGTATACATTTCTACCTTGTCAAACTGGTGACCACGTTTGATGCCGCGCACATCGCGCCCGGAGCTCATTTTCTCGCGCCGAAAACAGGGGGTGTAGGCGGTGTAACGCAGGGGCAGTTCAACAGAATCGATGAACTCATCCATGTGTAAACCGGTCAGGGGCACCTCGGCGGTGGGAACCATGTACAGATCTTCCTCGTGATCCTTGTAGAGGTTATCGGCAAATTTCGGAAGCTGCCCGGCGGCATACAGGGTGGCACTTTTCACCATGAAAGGGGTATATTTTTCCAAATAGCCCTGGCGGATGTGCAGGTCGAGCATGAAAGCGATCAGGGCACGCTGCAGCCGCGCGCCCAAGCCGCTGAGCACGTAAAAACGAGAACCAGTGATCTTGACCCCGCGCTCGAAATCCAGAATGCCCAACTGCGGACCGAGCTGCCAGTGGGGCAGGGGTTCGAAATCATAGGTTGGTTTTTTCCCCACCGTGCGCAGCACGACATTCTCACTCTCGTCTTTGCCGACCGGAACCTGTGGCAGGGGGATGTTGGGAATGCCCAGGATGAGCACATGCTGACTTTCTTCGATGGCGCGTACTTCTTCATCCAGCGCGCTGATGCGATCGGAGACCACTTTCATATCCGCGATACGAGCATCCCGTTCGGTTTTATCTTTGATCTTGCCGATCTCGCGTGAAACGGTATTGCGTTCGGCTTTGAGGGTTTCCACTTCCTGCAGTTTCTGGCGGCGCTGTTCGTCAATGGCAAGCAGTTCATCCACCACGCTAGCGTCCAGATTACGCTTGTGCATGCCTTCTCTGACGGTCTGTGGTTCTTCACGAACAAGTCTGATGTCGATCATGGTCTTATCTCCTATTTTTAATAGAAAAACCCCTCTTCCTGCAGGACGAGGGGGCGCTCGTGGTGCCACCTGCTTTTGCCGGTGCAAACCGACCTCATTGGGCGATAACGGATACCTCCGTCCCTCTTACGATGCATTGCTGCATCCCTGCGGGGGAAGCCGGCTCAAGTGAGCCGCCGGTTTGGAATACCGGGCGGGCTTTTCATCTTGCCCAGATTATACAATCCCAGAGCGGGATGTCAAGGGAGTGGGAGAACAAGATATAATTTGATTGGTATGGAAGAAGAACTGCTTATCACTGCCGCTAAGGCACAAAACCTGGATGCTTTCAACGAACTGGTGCTGGCTTACCAAACACAGGTGTACAACGTCGCGCTACACATGTTGAACGATCTGGATGAAGCGGATGAAGCCACCCAGCAAACCTTTATCGCCGCGTACCAGAAGATACATACTTTCAAAGGGGGATCGTTCCAGGCATGGATATTGCGCATTGTCACCAATAAATGCTATGACATGTTGCGCAGTCAGAAAAGGCATCCCACCCAATCGATCGATGGGTGCGATGATGACCCGGACGATATGGATGTGATGGAGAGCGCCACCTATCTGCAGGATGATGATCTGTTGCCCGAAGAACAGGTGGCGATGAAGGAATTGGAAGCCGCCGTGCAGCGTTGCATCGAAGCACTGCCGCTGGAATTCCGCTCCGCCGTGGTGCTGATCGACCTGCAGGGTATGGATTACCAATCGGCGGCACAAGCCAGCCAGGTGCCACTGGGTACGGTGAAGAGCCGTCTGGCACGCGCACGCAGCAGCCTGGTAGATTGCCTGCATAAGTTCAAGGAACTTTTACCAGCGAAATATCGTTCTATGAGTGAGGGCAGCCATGAATAGAATGACCAGAAAAGAATGGCTTCTGCTCTCCCGGTATATCGATGGTGATCTTAGCGAGGAGCAGCGGCAGCGAACTGAAACAAGACTGCAAGCGGATGATGCTTTCAAAGCTGCATACGAAGAGCTTTGGTATACCCGGCAGGTGCTGCGCAGTGTGCGACCACAGCGAGTTCCCCACTCTTATACATTGAATAAAAGCCAGATAGGGGTAAGAAGCGAACGCACCACACCTGTTTTGTTCTTCCGCTATTCCTCCGCAGCAGCGGCACTGGTGGCAGTGCTGGCGCTGGCAGTTCAGCTTTTTATGCCGCGCATGGCAGCCATCCCAGCGGTTTTTGATGCCGCCCAACCAGAAATGATGCTGCAAGCCGCACCCATGGAAGAGGGAGCAATAACTGCCACGCCCCCCATCATCATCTGGAATCCCAGCTATGCCACAGGAAAAGGCGGTGGGGGTGGGGAAGATGCGCAGCCCTATGCAGCCATTCAACCCACGCCAGAAACCAGCACCAGCGGTTGGGGTGTGGGTGGTGGCGGAGCAGCACCGGAAAGCGCCGCCCCATTGGAAGAAACTGTGCCTATGCAAGAAGAATCGATGGATGAAGCAGTAGCGGCTGACGAGAATCTGGTGGCAACTGCTGCGCCCCAAGAGGTTGCCAATCCCATTTTGGGAGTGGCAGCCCCGCAAGAACAAGGCGAGGTACTAGCTGAAACTCCCGCTCCACAAACGCTACGTGCCAGCAAAGGGATCAACCTATTCCAGTTGGACTTTGTCACCATTGCCATAGTGGCAGGCGCCATGGCAATTGTCAGTGGAGTGGTGGCATCATTCCTGCACCATAAAAAGCAGTGATGCATTTTCCTGTATGCTATACTTAGAACAAGATTTCGGTAATAGAAGGTGGAGTGTTGGCACAGAAACGAAAAAGCAGTGCGAGCAAACGCCGCACGACAAGCAAGAAAAGCACCCGCAAGAGCCTTTCCATCCGTAAAGGATTGAAAAGCCTTTCACCTGAGCGCAAACTGGATATGCTAGGGGTGGGACTGACCGTGCTGGGATTATTGATCCTGCTCAGTTTTATCACCAGTGCGGAAGGAAATGTGGGCGGTGCCATCGTGGTGTTGCTATACCAGATCGCAGGATATGGTGCTTTTCTGTTCCCGATCATATGCATGGTGATCGGTGTGTGGCTGATCTTCCGCAATGAAAGTAAATTACCCATGATCTCGACCGGCAAACTGGTCGGATTGATCATGCTGTTCTTTAACTTGCTGACCTGGATCCATCTATTCATAGGGGGCGGATGGGCGCTGGCGAAAGCCGGCGGGGGAGGCGGCTACCTGGGTGCTTTCTTCGAGCGCATTCTGGTGCGGGCGGTGGGGCAGATCGGCACGGTGGTCATTTTGGCTGGTTGGCTGCTGGTGGCGGTGGCGCTGACCATCGACACTGCCATCCCGGACCTACTGAAGGGCATCAACCAGGGAGTCAGCAAAGCAGGCAAGAAAGTGATCGACCAATCAGCACAGCTCACCCAAAAAGTCAGCACCCCCAAAATCGAAAGCAAGAAGTCGGAAACCAAAAAGAAAGAACTGGATCTGGAAGGTTTTACTCCTATCGATGAGATGCCGGTTGCCCAAAATGGACTCGGCAGGAAGAAGATAAAGGGGAGCGACCCGAACAAGCCAACCACCAAACCTGATGTGCAGAGCACGACGGGTGATGGGGTCAACATCCGCACCGGTATTCCACGCGAAACGGCGAGCCTGGCATGGAAGTTACCCGCCATTGCCGATATCCTGACGCCTGCCAGCAAACACGAGGGCGATGGCACGGTCGATAAAGAACGCGCGCGCATCATCGAGGAGACCCTGGTGTCCTTTGACGCACCCGGGCACGTGGTGGAGATTCACCGCGGTCCGACCTTCACCCAATTTGGTGTGGAACCCGATTTCATCCAATCCCGCAGCGGCAGCACGCGCGTGCGGGTGAGCAAGATCGTGGCACTTTCCGATGATCTGGCGCTGGCACTGGCGGCGCAACGTATCCGTGTGCAGGCGCCGGTACCGGGCAAACATTTCATTGGTATCGAAGTGCCCAATGCAGAAGTATCCATAGTGACCTTACGTGAAGGCATGGAAAGCAGCGCCTATCAAAAATTGAACTCACCCTTGAAGATCATGTTGGGTGAGAATGTGGCTGGTAAACCGGTCGCGGTGGATCTGCGTGATATGCCGCATCTGTTGATCGCCGGGACGACCGGTTCCGGTAAATCAGTGTGCATCAATGCTATCATCTCGTGTCTGTTAATGCAGCGCACGCCGGAAGAACTGCGTCTGGTGATGGTGGATCCCAAGCGGGTGGAACTGACCGGCTACAATCGCATTCCGCACCTGCTGACACCGGTGATCGTAGACCCTGAAAAAGTGATTGGGGCATTGCAATGGATGTCGCGCGAGATGGACAGCCGTTATCACAAGTTCGCAGAAGTGGGGGCGCGCAATATCCAGGATTACAACAAGAACCAGATCAATCCGCTGCCTTACATTGTGGTGATCATCGATGAACTGGGGGATTTGATGATGCTGGCGCCGGATGAGACCGAGAGCAATTTGAACCGCCTGGCACAGTTGGCACGCGCCACCGGCATCCATCTCATCATCGCCACCCAGCGTCCTTCGGTGAATGTCATCACGGGTGTCATCAAAGCCAATTTTCCGGCACGCATCTCGTTTGCGGTGGTATCGGGGGTAGACAGCCGTGTGATCCTCGATCAGGTAGGAGCAGAATCATTGATTGGCAAAGGGGATATGCTATTTCAGTCACCCGATGAACCTTCTCCTAAACGGCTACAAGGGGTTTTCTTATCTGAGGATGATATCCAGCGGCTGGTACAGTATTGGGTGCAACAGGCAGAGGAATTGAAGAAAAGCACTCCCAACACGGAAGTGAACCAGAGCATGCAAAAGGTCTACCCGGTGGGGAAACCACTGACCGAGGTACCGCTGTTTGACGAAAAGCCAAGTTTCAACGAGGATCCATACTTAGAGAGGGCGATCGCGATCGTGCGCGAAGAAGAACGCGCCTCGATCTCGATGCTGCAGCGTAAATTGCGCATAGGTTACACGAGGGCAGCGCGCATGATCGACCGCATGGAGGAACTGGAGATCGTCGGCAAAGCAGATCCGGGCGGCGGCATGCGCGCGGTGCTGGATTTCGGTGATGAAGAAGAAGCGGAGTAATCAAAAAGAGGTTTGATGAATTATTCAAACCCCTTTTTTGTTTTCTGTGAAGGCTATCTAGAGACCGGCAGCTTTGCGTAAGGCATCTGCCTTATCGGTGCGTTCCCATGCCAGATCAAGGTCATCGCGACCGAAGTGACCGTAGTTGGTGAATTTGCGGAACTGCGGTTTGCGCAGATCGAGGTCGCGGATGATGGCGCCGGGGCGCAGATCAAAATGGTCATAGATCGATTGGGCGATCTTGTCACCGGGGATCTTGCCGGTGCCGAAGGTCTCGACGTTGATGCTGACGGGGTGGGCGACGCCGATAGCATAAGCAACCTGGATCTCGCAGCGATCAGCCAGACCGGCAGCTACCACGTTCTTGGCAGCCCAGCGGGCAGCATAGGCAGCCGAGCGGTCGACCTTGGTGGCATCCTTGCCGCTGAAGCAGCCACCACCATGCCGCCCCATGCCGCCGTAAGTATCCACGATGATCTTGCGTCCGGTCACGCCGGAATCACCCTTGGGACCGCCGGTAACAAAACGACCGGTGGGGTTGATATGGAAAATAGTCTTGTCATCCAGCATACCGGCTGGGATGATGGGACGGATGATCTTTTCGATGACCTGTTTTTCGATCTCATCATGTGAGACATCCGGGGCATGCTGGGTGCTGATGACGACCGTGTCGATGCGTTTGGGTTTGCCATAAGCATATTCCACGGTCACCTGGCTCTTGCCGTCGGGGCGCAGCCATGCGATGGTGCCGTCTTTGCGGGCTTCTGCCAGGCGGCGGGTGAGTTGGTGCGCCAGATAGATGGGCATGGGCATGAGCACCGGGGTTTCGTTGCAGGCATACCCGAACATCATACCCTGGTCACCGGCGCCGATGGCTTCGATATCGTCCATCTTGCCTTCTTTGGCTTCCTTGGCTTTGGAGACGCCCATGTCGATATCAGGAGATTGCTTGCAGATGGCTACCAGCACACCGCAGGTATTGTAATCGAAACCTTTGTCAGTGTGATCATAACCGATGCTCTTGATGACATCCCGTGCCAGTTCGTCGTAATTGATGACAGCTTGGGTGGTGACCTCGCCCAGCAGCATCACATAGCCGGTCTTGGCAGCGGTTTCGCATGCCACACGCGAGGTGGGATCCTGTTCCAGGCAGGCATCCACCACCGCGTCACTGATCTGGTCGCATAATTTGTCAGGATGTCCTTCGGTAACTGACTCGGAGGTGAACAAGTATTTTGGTGATTCCATTAAAGAATCCATGTTTTTTTGCTCCTTTTCTTTTAAAGAAATTTGCCCCATCCGGATTGAGGGGCAAACGCAGTTTGTAATGCATTCTCCTCTCATCTTCCAGAACGACTTTCTGTCGGAGTTGGCACCTTTGGTCAAATTTCCTTGCGGAGCATCTCACAGGTTGCCGAGGTTTCACAGGGCCGATCCCTCCACCTCTCTGGATAAGAGAAATTAATAGGGCACTATTTTGTTGTTAATTGTCCCCTTTTATAACATAGGCTTAATGAGTTGTCAAACGATTATGCTGAGACTGTTGAAAAAGAAGTGACAAAATTGACAAAGGGGGAGAGATTTAATAGAATAGGGGGAACAACAGCAGCGAGGGAAGCATGGCACACGAACAC
>JAAZNC010000058.1 GCA_012798455.1 Chloroflexota bacterium
TAGGGGGAGACAAACAGAGCGCTCAGAGAGTGTTCATCACAGATCGATCCGACCCCGTTCATGAATTCGGCGATAAAGGGATTTTGAAAACTGGCGCTGATGCTCATGGGCACCAGCACCCCGATCACCCCGATGCTGCGCGAAACCATCGCCTGGGCGATGGCATTGGGGGCATAGCCCAGTTCCTTTGCCACTGAGAATATCTTTTCGGCAGTCTCGCTGCTGATCTGCCCCGGATCATTGAAAGCGAAAGACACCGAGGCGATGGAAACCCCGGCTTTTTGGGCGACATCGATGATGGTAGCTCTTTTATTTTTCATAATTTACTTAAACGTTTAAGTAAATTATAGACCAAATCAGAAGAATGTCAATACGGATGTGAATCACCAGTAAAAATGTCACCATGGAAAACAAAAAGGTGATAATGAAACTGAAAGAGATTAAGCGGGCAGGGATGGTGAGCCGGCAGTGCAGCAGCCGCAGGCACAGCCAGATCTGAAATCTACGCAGGTGTTGTGAGATTGCCAGTGCGGGTGGTATCGGCTCCTGCCAGGATGATTTCGATCTCGGTTTCACTTAATGAATCCAACGCCTCTTGAGGGAGAGCGCTGTCACATACGAAGATGTCCAGATCGTCCAGACCGGCGATGCGATATTGGGCGATTACACCCCATTTGCTGTGATCAGCCACCAGGATGGTTTGCCCCAGACATTGATCGATCATCACCCGGCTGATCTCGGCTTCCTCCGGGATGGGTGAGGTGCAGCCAAAGCGATTGGCAACCCCATCCACCCCCAGAATGGCTTTGTTGGCGTACATCCGGCGCAACGTGTTGTTGGCAAGATCCCCCACAATGGAGGTGGAACTGGGGCGGAATATGCCTCCCAGTAGGATGATCTTGAATTCTGCACTCTGCACCGCCATGGCTGCGCTGACGTTATTGGTGACCACTGTGATGTCTTTGAGATCAAGCCGGTTTTGCAGCGCGAGAAAGACCTCGGTGGTCGTGGTTCCGTTGTTGATGAAGATCATATCCCCATTTTCGACCAGTTGGACGGCAGCCCGGGCGATCCATTTTTTCTCTTGCTGGTGGATGGAGGCGCTGGCGCTGTAAATGGCTTCTTGCTGCATGCGCTGGATCAGGATCGCGCCGCCATGCGTCTTTTCGATCAATCCATGTCGCTCCATCCATTCCAGATCGCGCCGGATGGTCGCTTCGGAAGCATCGAAGAGTTCCATCAGCGTTGATGATTTGACCACCCCATGCTGCTGCAGGTACCGCAAGATTTGCTGCTGCCGTTCGACCGGAATTAATTTTTTTGCCATGCTGCCTCTTTATAATGACGAAAAATGAGTGAAAAATGATAAATTAAGCAATTATTAACCTGGTATTCACCCTAAATTAACGAAAAATGACGAAATATGAATTATTATGTTAGAATAAAATCAATATTGATTATATACTAAAACGTGCATGTTTATCTCAATTTGATTTTTCTAGACGGTGAAAACCGGCAGCGAATACAGGAGGTGAAAATAGCCAAAAATACACCTGGAATATCAGCATGTCAGTCGATAAAATGATGAATAAGGAGAAAAATAGGATGAACAAGAAGATAGCCTTGTTGTTGCTGCTGAGTTTGTTGATCGTTGCAGGCTGCAAAACTGCCGCCGCCCCCGCAGAACCGGTTGTGGCGGAAGAACCCGCAGCACCAGTGGTTGAAGATGAACCGGTGGAAATCGCTTTCTGGTACCCCTATGGCGAAGGATCATGGACCGGAGATTTTCTGGCTGCCAAGATCACTGAATTCAATGAAGCCAATCCCATGATCACAGTGGTGGGGCAGTCGTATGATTCGTACACTGCCATCATCGAAGCGCTGCAGCGCGCCTCGGCGGCTGGCAACCTGCCGGGCGTGGCGACCATCGGATACGGTTTCGATGAATATATCGTGAACAGCGGCATTGCTACCCCTCTCAATGACCTGCTCGGGGATGAAGCGGATGCCTTTCTGGGTGATTTCTTCCCCTCTCTGATCGAAGTTACCACATTTGATGGAGATACCTATGGCATCCCCCTGGCGCTTTCGGTTGCAGAAGTTTTCTATCACAGCGATGTCTTCGAACAGGCCGGCTTGGATCCCACCGATCCACCCGCTACCTGGGCGGAATTTCTGGAGACTGCCAGAATCATCCACGAAGAGCTCGGTATCTATGGCGCCGCATTCGCACTGGATGACCCCTGGACCTTTGAGACCACCGTGCGCTCGAATGGTGGTGCATTCCTGGATGAGAGCGGTATGCCGGTTCTGGATGCTGAAGCAGCCGTTGCTTCCCTAGCCGATTGGGGAGTTGGCACTGCCGATGGTTCGATCCTTTATAACGCAGATTTCTATGAAACGTTGCAGTCTTTCGGTGCGCAAGAAGTAGCTATGTTTGCGACCTCAAGCTATGGCACACTGATCTATAAAGATATCGCACCGCTCGTAATGGCCATGCCCTGGCCGGCTGCCGAAGGGCAAGTGGCTCGCATTCCGGCAGGCGGAAATTCTCTGTATGTATTCGGTAACAGCGACGCGGAACGCAATGCTGCCGCCCGATTCATCACCTTCCTCACCAGCGCAGAAGCCAATGCAGATTGGGCGATGAATTCCGGCTATATGCCCACCCGTAACGCAGCATTGACTGCCATCGCAGATTTCATCGCGGATTTTGACAATTATAAAGTGGCGATCGATGCCATCGATAATGTCGTTCCTCCGACGCAGTTTGGCACCAGCGCACTGGAAGCCAACCAGTACATCATGGAAGCCATCGAGGCGGTGATGCTCGGCGCGCAGGATGCTACAACTGCGCTGAGCGCTGCCAATCAAAAACTGGTCGACCTGCTTGCAAAGTAGAACGATCCATACCGAAAGGGAGGGGCTTCAAGTCTCTCCCTTAACTGCCAAAGAGGTGTACCTATTTTAATTGATGCTCATTGCCATACCGATTGTTCAGATGGCAGTCTCACCATTGAAGAACGCATTGCCATGATCCGGGAGCTTGGATATCAAGCCGCTACCATCACGGATCATGATTTCATCTCGCCTGAAATGGTGCAGCGCGCGCGCAGGGCAGCCGGTGAGATGCCCTACATTCCGGCAGCCGAATTCTCCGCCTGTTATCGCCAGCAGACCGTGCATGTGCTGGGCTATTTCCTGGATGAGCGCAGTCCCATTCTTCAAGCGCACATCCTGCGCGCGCAGGATGCCGACCGCGAGATCACTGCGCAGCTGTTGCATGCGCTGCAGAAGAGAGGGGCGCATTTCGATATGGAAGACCTGCGCTCTTCTTCTCTGCATACCTTTTATTCCATGCAGCTAGTCAAACGGGCAGCCGCGGAATTATTTGAGAATGATCCTCCCCGCACTTTGGAAGTATTTATGGAGATCCAGAATGATTTGGGCATCCTGTATGTCGATTACGCTCCATGGCAGGTGCAGGATATCATCGAGCTGATCCATAGCGCGCACGGCATCGCCGTACTGGCACATCCCGGGGGCGAAAATGATGCGGTGATGCGCAAGCTGGATTTCTTTCTGCACGATCGGGCTGCCATCCGGCAGTATGTTGCCTGGGGGCTGGATGGGATCGAAACCCGCTGCCCGGTGCATTCTCCTCAGGAAACCAAATTCTATGAAGAGCTAGCATCCGAATTTCAATTACTGACCACCGCCGGCAGCGATTGCCACGGCGACGATGATTACCTGGGAGCAGCCCTGATGGGGAAGTTCACCGATCTTTTTCAGGACGGGTATGAACGCATGTTCAATCGCTGGGAGGAACTTTTTGCATGATCGATAAAATGATCGCGCGCGCGACCAAACAGTTCAACCTGCATGATCCGGCTGTCAAGAAAAAATGGAAGCGCACCCTGCAGGCGTTTCTTCTGGTGGGTCCGGCGCTTGTGATCGCGCTGGTTTTTGTCTACTATCCGGCAGCCTATATCCTGCGGCTCAGTTTCTTCGAGTGGGATCTGATCAGCCCGCAACAAACCTATGTCGGTCTGGGCAACTATGAAACGGTTCTGGCACACGGCAGTGACTTTTGGAAATCGCTGCTGATCACGCTGAAATATGGAATCATGTATATTGCATTCTCCCTTTCAATCGGTATGCTGCTGGCGCTCGCTTTGAACCGCATTAAGTTCATGAACAATTTTTTCCAGTCGCTGTTTTTCGTCCCTTCGGTTACATCCATTTCGGTGGTGGCGGTGGTATGGTCCTTGATCTTCAACCCGCAGATCGGTCCGCTCAATAAGATTCTCTCAAGTTTGGGCGTTTCCGGTACATCGCTGCCGCAGTGGTTTAACGATCCCAATCTGGCGCTGCCGGCACTGGCGGTGATCGGTTCTTGGCAGTCGTTGGGTTTCATCACCTTACTGCTGCTGGCTGGATTGCGCAATATCCCCACGACCTATTATGAAGCGGCGGCAGTGGATGGGGCGAACAAGTGGAAAAGCTTTTGGAAGATCACCCTGCCGTTGTTGAGTCCGGTGCTGTTCTTTGTGATCTTTATGCTGATCATCAATTCCTTCCAGGTGTTCGGAGCGGTGTCGATCATGACGCAGGGGCGCCCGCTGGGCAGCACCAATGTGGTGCTGTATTATATCTACCAGCAGGGTTTCCGCTTTTTCAACGCCGGCATCGCCAGCACTGCCTCATGGATCGTTTTTATGGTCCTGCTCGCAATCTACATGCTGCAATCGAAGTTAGGAGAGCGCAATGTCTTTTATCAGTAAGAAGAGTTCACACCAACGATTATCCATGAAAAATCAAAAACGCTGGGAAGAGCTCATCTTGTTGCTTGTATTGGGAGCTTTTGCCATGGTCGTCGTTTTCCCCTACCTTTGGATGGTGCTGACCTCCTTCAAGCCCATCAGCGAGATTTTCACCAAGAACATGCAGTTCTTACCGGTTGAGTGGCATCCGGAAAATTATCTGGAGGTGCTGCGCACCGGCTCATTCGGTCGCTATGTGCTCAATTCGGTGTTGGTTACCACCATCGGGGTGACGCTTGAAGTGAGTATTTCCTTTCTTGGCGCGTATGCATTTGCGCGCTTGGATTTCTACGGAAAGGACTTGGTTTTCTTTCTGATCATGGGCACCATGATGATCCCGCCCCAGGTGCTGATGCTGCCTTCTTATCTGGTGGTGAACGATCTGGGCTGGTTGGATAGCTATGCGGGGCTGATCATCCCGCGGGTGGGTGGCGCGTTCGGCATCTTTTTGCTGCGCCAGTTCATGCTGACTGTTCCAAAAGAACTGGATGATGCAGCGCAGATGGATGGCGCAGGCTTGATGCGCCGGCTGTTCAGCCTCTATCTGCCGCTGTGCATGCCTTCGGTGGTCACGCTGGGGGTGTTCTCGATGATCGGTTTCTGGAATGATTACTACTGGCCGCTGGTGGTTACCAGCACGGATGAGATGCGTACATTGGCGCTGGGGATCGGGCATTTCAAGAGTCTGGAAGGCATGGGGCAGTGGCAGCTCTTGATGGCAGCCGCTACCATGGCGACCATCCCGATGTTGATCGTATTCCTCATTTCCCGCAAGACCTTGATCAAAAATATCACCAGCGGAGCGATCAAAGGATGAAAGTTTTTCACCCAACAATCCTTGTGGATGAGCCGTTGCAGGGTGAAGATATCCTCTTTGATCTGGATGGAACGCTCCTGCAGGGCGACCTTGGGGAGACCGTTTTTTACCATACCCTGTTGCTTTCTGACCTGTATGCTCCGGGTACCGGTAAATGGTTCCAGCCGCTCAAACAGGATATGCTCTTGCGGTTGACTGGGCAGCACGCCGAGATTTTGGATAATTACCTGAACAATATACAGCAGGAAAAATTCGAAGAAGCCTATACCAGCACCGCGCGCTGGCTGGTGGAGTTCAAGCCAGCAGACCTGCAAGCTCTGACTGAAGCGATCTTGCTGCGAGGAGCTGCCCCTGTACCTATTCCTTGTTCTCTGGAGAATGGAGGTGAGCAGCGGAAGGTCACGCTGAACTATGGAGCGAGGATAAAAGAAGATATGCGCACCATGATCAGGGGATTCCAGGGAAAAGGAGCGCTGATCTGGATGGTTTCCGCCAGCCCCCAGATGCTCTGTGAGATCGCGGCAGAACAACTGGGCATTGCGCGCGAGAGGGTGCTGGGAGTGCAGTTGCCAACGAACGATGGAGATCAAGGGAGATTCCCCTGGGGAGAAGCCAAGGTGCAGGCGCTGCACCAGGCGGGAGTGTTGCGCGCGCTGCTGGCGTTCGGCGACAGCCAGGGCGATATCGCAATGCTGAAGATGGCAAAATACGCGGTGGTGGTTGCTGACGGCTCGAATAAGCTGCTGCAGCAGGTAGAAGGGGAGGATTGGCGGGTATACAGAGAAAGCACGGAAAAGGAGGTATGAAGAAGAAAGAGATAACACTTTTTTTAATAATATACTTTGGCTATGGATTGGATAGCCCAATTCTAAATAAAAATAGCGTGTGTATCATTAGCAAGTCATTATTAAATTTAAATAGAACAGGTTCGCCTTTAGTTGAGTGGAGAGCTGGAGTATGCTGCTAGTGGCTAAATCAGAGGTGCAATCAAGATGTTGATTTAAGGTAATTCAGAAAGATTAACCACTGTTTTGCGAAATGAACATCGAGTAATTGTAAACGTTATTAGGAAAGAGAGTATTATTCATTTTTCACCATTATTGAAGCTATCGCAACAATTGAAGGATATTCTCCACTATCTATAACATTATTATTTTTTTGATTAAGAGTTACTAACAGGACGATAATTCTTAATTAACGTCAATACATCAGAAACTTCCTCTTCATTAAAGGCCAAAAGCTTCGTTACAATTTCCTCATCCTGTAAGAGAATTGAAAGATCCTGCAAGAGATCAATATGGCTTTTATGATCCACCGCTCCCAATCCAAACGCAATAAATACTGGATCATTTTCGGATCCAAAATTAATCCCCTTTTTTAGGGTTATCATCACCAGACTAATCCTTTTTACCCCATCCTCTGGTCTTGCATGCAGAAGCACAATGCCTGGTGCAACAACTGAGTAAGGACCCAGGTCTTCAATAGCCCCCTTCATTGCATCAACATAACTGAGTGAGATATCGCCTTCGTCAAGCATAAGCTCTCCCACTTTTGTAACTACATCACGCCAATCAATCGCCTCAATTTTCAGTTTGATCCGATCCCCTGTTAAGTACTTTGCTAGCATTATTGCTCCTTATAATAATATTTTATCCACACAGAATCTTGGATAGAATTAAGATAATTGCTTAATTTTTACTTCTAAATCATTTCTTTTGTATTTTAAGTCGAACCATTATTATCCCTTATAACGAGAATATAAATAATGTAATAATTAATATGACACTTAAGCTAACTCACTCCCGATTAAGATATCGTTATGTTTTTAGAATAGATTTACTAAATGTCAATATTAAGGTAATTTTAAATAATTATTACCCAATGCTCTATCGTGTACAAGTTTGTATTAATATAAGGTTCATTCAATGGATAACAAAAATAATCCTCAAAGCTACACGCCTTCTACTGATCAAGATGCACACTATGCCAACCTATCTCCCACCAGCCGCAAACTTCTCATAGTCCTACTCCTCGAACAAAACCCAATCACTACCCATGAAATAGGGAATCGACTTGGCATATCTGCACGTTCTGTTCAATACCATATAAGAAAAGAGTTATCTGGTGTTGTTAGAGAATTGGGCTTAATACTTGAAAACAAACCTAATTATGGCGTGAGTATTAACAATCCCGATATTGAGAAAAAAAAGCTATTAGAAAAACTGGATAAGTCATGTCCTAAAATTGATGTATTTTCAATCGAGCAACGTAGGGATTTTCTTACACTGCATATTCTATTCACGGATGATTATGTTGATATCGATTCGCTAGCGAACAAGTTTAATCGTTCAAGAGGCACAATACTAAAAGATATTGGATCATTAAAAAAATATCTAGGAAACAAAGATCTGGAATTAACATGGAATAAAAGCAAAGGCTATTTCATAAAAGGTAACGAAAGAACGATTAGAGAGATTATCCTCAATATCATTTTTGCGAATTACTCCATACAGGAACTAATTCAAATATGCAAGAACAAGCAAGACATAAAGGGGAGTACCCACCCACTTGGTTTTCTTCCAAATAGCACAATCTTCTATTTATCAAAATACCCATTACGTTATTACTGGGATTTGATATATTTCTGCGAGCGTGAGAATAATTTTCAAATTGATGATCCTTTAAGAGTTGAAATTGCACTCTATCTGAGTCTCATCATCCATCGCAATCTAAATCGTTTCAATATAGACAAAAGAATTCACCCGAACCTATCTTTTTCCCGAGACGAGTTCCCAATTGCAGAAAAGATTATCCAACAGCTTGAGATCAAACACCAATTGAAATTAGGATATAGTGAAGCGGCTTACCTTTCCCTAAAATTAACATTAGTAAGCCCAAATTCATATAACCATGATCAAAAAAAATCCCTTCTATCCCCCTTTAATCAGATCCATGCAATCGCGAAGGATATTATCCAATACAGCGCACAATATCTTCACCCATGTCTTAAAACAGATCAAGAGCTTTTTATTGGCTTATGCAATCATCTTGAGATAAGTATAAATCGAATTAAAAATGAATTATTCATCAAGAATTATTACTTACCAGAAATTTGCAGGAAGTATCAATATATTTATCAAATCGCGAAATTGTGTTCATCAATGATTGAGACAAACTATAATATATCCTTTCCAGATGATGAAATTGGATATCTCGCCATGCATTTTATAGCAGCAATTGAACGGTTACATTTATTAGTCAATCAAGAAATTAATACGTCAGTGATCTGCAACGAAGATTCAAGTGTATTGATAATGCTTTTGTCACGGTTGAATGCTGTATACCCGAGTATCGCCATTAAATCTATTTTTGATAATGTTGAAATCTCTCGCGATAAGATCAATAGCAAGATTTACGATCTGGTGATATCGACTACTCCTGTAGATTATCTCGATGTCCCGGTCATTGTTGTATCACCCTTTTTGAACCAAAATGATAAGAATAGGATCTTGGAGATAATCACAAAAGTTAATAAGAGAAAACTCAGGAATGAAAATGAGGTAAATCTCGCAGAATTACCATCCTTATCATCACTATTATCAAAAAAGAATATCCTCTTAGACGAAAACGTAAATTCTTGGCAAGAAGTTGTGAAGCTAACATGCAGTATCTTAGAAAAAGATAACAATATCGAAAGGCGCTATTCTCGAGCGATATTGAATAATCTCACTACCAATGGTCCCTACATGGTCTCATGGCCACATATCGCCCTATTCCATGCAAAACCAAGCGATGGGGTACGTGATCTGAGCATAGGCCTTGCTAAACTCCTATCACCCGTTCCATTCGGACACGCTAAGAATGATCCCGTATATCTGGCTTTCGTTATTGCAACAACTGATAGAATTTCCCACTTAAGAGTATTATATGAATTAAGTAAGATATGCACCGATCTAGAAATTGTAGATAGATTGATACAGGCAAATAACAAAGATGAAATTTGCGACATAATCGAATATCAATGCCAGCTTTATCAACAAATAAACTATCCATAAAGGACAGTTTATTTGTTCAAATCAGATGGTTTTTATTTAATCATCAATCAAGCGTCTATAAAAATAATTCCTCAACTATCTATTCTTTAGCTGCAATTTCCTTCAACGTAATGAGAATTTCATTCAATATACCTTCTTTATTTCTGCCGCTGATCAAATCTACCGCATTAATAACGGGGATTTTATAATCAGAAGGATTTAGACCAAGAGAAGTGATAATCAAATCCGCTTTTCCTAAATAATTCCGAATGGATGAAAGTGATGAACCCTGAAGCGTAGCATTGATCTTATTTTCTTCGAGGAACTTTCTCAAATTGATCTTAATAATATTGGATGTTGAATAACCCATCCCACAAACAATAAGAATAAAGAATTCCCTTTCCATATAATTTTCTCCAATTAAAAGCATACCCTCATATTATTCATTTGTTCAGTATATGAGGGTATGTTTGTTATATCATTTATTATCCACCAAAGAGAGAGCCAATTAACTTGAACAATTCTGTATTCAATAGATAAGTCAAGCAACTAGCATTCGTAATTTGAGCTGCGCCATAAGGAATGTCAACCCCACCTGCACTTTGAGCAAGGTTCGTATAAACAGGCGCCAATGCAGTTCCAACATACAGATCAATGGCAATTACAACGATCGAAAAGAGCAACCCTTTTAGAATATTCATCTTGAAGAATGGCATGAATAATGCCATTAGGATGAATCCCACAGAGAGCATACCAACTGGTAATGTTTGGTTTCCAGGTAAGATCAAGCTTACAACAATAGCGATAGGAGCAATGAGGATACCAACGGCTAATGTTTCTGGTTCTGCTGCTGCTAGAACTGAATCCAAACCGATGAAAAGTTTACGATCCTTGAATTTATTCTTTGCCCATTCTGACATTAATTCCGTGGTTTCGCTCAAACCTTCAATAAGAACACTCATTGTTACTGGGATGAAGTGCATACTCGCTCCAATTTTAATGCCGGTAAGAAGAACATCAGCAAAGCTATATTTCGCAAAAGCTGCCATAGCTGCACCAACAATGAAACCGATAATACCAGGTTCACCGAAAATACCGACCTTTTTTCGAATATTTTCTGCAGACCAGTTCGAATTCTTTATTGCTGGAACAAGATCGAAAAGTTTATTGAACAGATATGCAATGGGCGTATAAGTAACAGAATAGACATGTGGGAAAGATAATCCCTCAAATTTTGGTAGTACTTTGTGGATTATTGGAGCAGACCAATCTGCGATTTTCAATGTAATAACCATGGTGATAACTACTGATAGGACAGCATATAATGTGCTGTCAGTTACTGCCCAGGTTAGAACTGCTGCATATCCACCAAAATAAAGTATATTCCAAATGTCTACGTCAATTGTTTTTGTCCACCTGAGGGTTAGAAGTACTAAATTCGTAAGTAATCCAATCGGGATAGCCAAGATCGCTACGGGGTTACTCAAAATCGCTGGGGTTGTACCAATGCTTAAATCCACAGTATTCATGCTAAGACCAAGGTTATTGATCATACCTGATGCCACACCAGCAACGGTTCCAAGGAATACATCATACGCAAAAGTACTCAATGCAAATAAGCCCATTGAATACATGAAAGCAGATCTAAGCGCTCTATCAATTTTCATTTTCAAGACTAAGTTCAAAAAAAAGAAAATGAAAAACATCAACACTGTACCGGGTAAATATACAATCCAATTCACAATATTAAGAAATGTCTCCATTAGATAATCTCCTCAAATTTATTAATTAACATAAAAAAAATTTCTTCCTAGCACCTCCTTCACACCTAATAACCAGCTTTCCCAGAAGAATTGAATACGCGCATATAACCCATCATCATTTCTTTCACTTTTTGTAGAGCTGGTTTTTGAATATCAATTGGGAACATCAAATTTTTATCTCTAACAAGAATATCTCTCACTGCTGTTGCCCAAATAACACCGTACTCCGATGCAACCTTAATCTCGCTTATGCCACACTTTATCGACTCTTTTAGATCCTCTTCATTTACATGTGAGGATCCGTGCAAAATCAAATGTGCAGACGTAGTTTCTCGTATTGCCTTCAATCTATCCAAATCTAATCTGGCGGTTCTTTTCACAGGCAATTTTTCTTCCTCCCAGAGGGAGCGAACATATTGCCCAATCGAAATGGCCAATGAATCCACACCTGTGACATCTACAAAATTTTTCGCCTGTTCTGGATCCGTCATTATCTCATCAGGAACTACAAAATCATCTTTGAAAGGTTCTTTATAATTCCGCACACCAGGAAAAAATCTACGCACTTCTCCAAGTGCACCACAGCATGCTATACCAGCAGCATGGCATAATCGAACAATTTCCTTAGTGATCTTTACATTTTCTTCATACGATAACAATGATCCATCTATCATGATGGATTTCCACCCGTTATGAATACACATCATGACATCATTGAAGATGTTCTCATCAATTTTAAATGCATGGTCAACAGATAAGCACACTGGTACTTTGGCATTATTTGCGGCAGTTAATAGAGCAGATGAAAAAACAGGGGCGCTAAAATCTTTAATGAATTCAGGACCTTGTAAGATGATCAATGGGGAATTCTCTTCTTCAGCTGCTTCAATAATTATCTTTATATAATCCATATCAAACGGGAACAATCCAGGAACAGCATAATTCCCTTTTTCCGCATTACTTAAGAGTGTATTCTCTGATACTAAGGGCATTTTCGATCCTTTCAGACAATTGAAATTTCATTTACGTATTGATAACTTTTGATAAATCAATTCTAGATTATGAATATCAATCTTTAATAAAAATAAGTACAAAAACCGTAGCAATAAATGCGACAAAATATTTATGCTAAATTAGGAAAACAATGGCGCTGATGCCCGGATCATCGGTGTTGATGGTAGCCGGGATGTTGTGCTCCAGAAAAACCTTGAGCGGGTGCGCAGCATAATCCGGTACGGTGCTGGTCAGGTTGGATTCGATGCCGATCTGTTTTTCCGCCAGATAATCGAGCAGGGCTGGGTCGCTCACCGCATGCACGGCATGCCCGATGCATTCGGCACTTAACTCACACAGCGCCTGTCACATATCCTTCTCTTAAGTTTTTTGTTTGTCCATCGGTTAAAGCCATCTTATTGCTCCCATACGGATATGATCAAAGATTGCACTTGTGGAAGAACATCAGCGGCAGAAGGGGTATCCGGCACAAAGGGAAGCAGTTGCTGCGACCATTCCGAACTGGCAACCATCATTAAATCCTCTGAGATGAAATCCTGCGGGGATGCAAAGGATACGCCCCTGACCGCGCATTTTTTCTCCAGTAACGGAATCAGCGCAGGGGTTTTGATTCTTGGCAACCGGAGAAGATTCCACAGATCATAATAATCCCGGCAGACCCGGCTGGCTCCCCAACCGCGCTTCTGCAAACGGGTCTTACTTTGTAGGAGCGCGCGCAATTTTTCTGCGGTGATTTCAAGCAGAGCATACACTGCAATTTGGGCGGAAATGCTCTCGGAAAAACCGTGCAACACCGGTCGTGTTTCCGTAGGGAAGAGAATCGGTTCATCCACGCTGATTTCCACTTTGAGCCGGCAAAGAGGCTGGCGCTGCTCAGGGAATTGTACCCGCACCAGGTAGGCTTTCTGCTCTCCAGGGTGAAGCAGCTTCAGAAGAAGTGGCTCGAATGTGACCTGGAATGGTCCGCGTTCGTTCAGCATCTCACCCATGTGGTGAACGACTGTTTCCATGCGCGCATCGATTTGGTCGATTGGTCCTGGCACCCGCGTTGAATAGTCCAGGTCTTCAGAGAAACGGTAGTCGGCGAAATAGAGCTTTCTTAGTGCTGTGCCGCCTTTTAATACCAGGTTTTCCCTCAACCCATCAGTGGCGGCGATCGCAGCCAGTAGATAACTCAACGCATAATCCCTTTCAACGATGTACGGTTGGACTTTCTTATGCTGGGTAACTGATCTGATCATCTGGGTGACGCTGGGCATTTAGGACCTTTTCAGATTTTCGTTGATATGCCAGGAAGAATCGAATTTTCCACTCTTTGGTTGACTGGTATCCAACGCGATCGTTCCAGTGATGGGAAAATTTCTCAAAGGAATTAAGAGATTGGGATCGGATCCCATTTTTTCCAAAAGCCACCCCAGGCGCTTGATCACAGTACCCACACCGTATCGTAAAGCGTAACTGACCAATTGCTCGAGCTTGATTTGTGAAAGAGCACCTTCCATGATCTCGCTGGCTGCCCTGATCCCGCCAAAAATATCGGGACGAACAACCAAATCCAGAATTGTTCGTTCTGGATCAGTGATGGCTACCTGTTGCCAGGAATTTACCCAAATCTTCTCAAATCCCCAGAACCAGTCCTTCTTTACATAAATAAATTCAAATTCCAGACCAAAAGCTCGCCACGATGCTCTTCCTCTCGGGCGATAAGCCTTCCCCCGGCGCATCTCCGGGGTGATCACTTTATGCGGTGTTGAAGCCTGGATCATCACCGGGTTTTGAGTTGAAAAACCATGCTGGGCTAATGCAGACCAATGACTGATTGCCATCGGTTGAACTAATGCATTCGCGATCGCAAATGGTGGGATATCACTCGAAAAAAGGGGGCTCTTTACAGCATAGGTTCCGCGCTTCAAGATTTCAATCCATCCGGATTGAGCGAGCTTACTGATCAGTTTTCGAATTTGCTGGGGTGTTAATTTTTGATTGTCCGGCAGCGATGAAATCTGCTCAATTGTGAAGATTGGACCAAATTCAGTCATTGCTTTTTCAAGGATTTGAACCCCTTGAGAATTCGAATAAGAAATTTGCGCTTCTGGCATGGAATTATTATACTTCTATAATCCCTATTATGGGTATTATAGAAGTAATAAATATTTCAGAGGGAGAATATTGCGTTGCAGATCAGCCAATTATTCCTGAAGCGAAGGAAGAGAACCAAAATGCAGTGTCACACTTGGCGTCTGACTCATTTCATATCACTATTGGAAAATCTCAATATTGTTCGTTCCCACTTGCACCTGCATTGCTGTCAACTTTTGTCAAGTTTTGTCAACTGCATTTGCTGTCCACCAGCGCTTGCTTCTCTTCCTCGCTCAAAAAACACACCTGTAGCGCGTTCTGCTGCGCCTGCCTTACCTGCTCCACACTCAGTCCCACTTGCTCCACTGCCATTTGATATTCATAGGAGATGTCGATAGCGCTGATGCCCGGGTCGTCAGTGTTAATCGTGGCCGGGATACCGTGCTCTAAAAAAGTCTTGAGAGGGTGGGAGGCGTAATCCGGTACGGTGCTGGTCTGCACGTTGCTGGTCAGGTTGGACTCGACGCCGATCTGTTTTTCCGCCAGATAATCGAGCAGGGCTGGGTCGCTCACCGCATGCACGGCATGCCCGATGCGCTCGGCTTTCAGCTCGCGCAATGCCTGCCATACGCTCTCGGCTCCCAACACCTCACCGGCATGCGGCACGGCATGCCAGCCGGCTTCTCTCGCTTTGTTGAAATGTTCCACGAATAGATCCCCGGGAAAATGCAGTTCATCGCCTGCCAGATCCAGCGCAATAATGTCATCCTTGTGGGTCAGCAGGGCATTCAGTTCCTGCCAGCACGCTTCCACCCCGTAGGTGCGGCTGATGATGCCGATCAGATTGACCTGGATGGGCAGCACTCGCTGAGCCGCCTGCACGCCATCCACCACCGCTTCCACCACCCCTGCCGGATCGAGGTTATGCGCTTTCGCCATAAACAGCGGGCTGAAGCGCAGCTCGATGTAATCGATGCCCTCGTTGTAAGCATCTTCCACGTTCTCATAAGCGATGCGGTAGCAGGCGTCATAATTGACCATGGCTTTGGTGAGCCACTCGAACTTCTGGAAGAAATCCAGAATGCTGGGTTTGGGTTCCACCACCTGCACGGAAGGGCGCAAGCCCTCCACGCTATCGGCGGGCAAGCCCAGATTGTGTTTCAAGCCGATCTCGAGGATGGTGCTGAGGCGCACATTGCCATCCAGATGACGGTGCAGTTCCACCAGCGGGAACTTGGGATCGATAGAAACTGAGTGCTTCAAGGCTTATTCCTCGGGCGGATTGCTCTCGGCGTCGCGCCCCAGCTCTTTGGAGCGCTGGTAAGCCGCCCAGATGGCGCGTGAGATGGCAGTGCGGAAGCCGGCTTTTTCCAGATAATACAATGCCTCAGCCGAGGTGCCGCCGGGTGAGGTGACCTGATTGCGCAAACTGGCGAGGTGCTTGGCTTCGCTCTTGCCGTTGTCGTAGTAATCCACCGAGCCGCGCAGCGTCTCGATCACCAGCTGCTCGGCGATGCGGCGCGGGAAGCCCAGATGCACACCGGCATCTACCATGGCTTCCATGAACAGGTATACATAAGCGGGTCCGGTGCCGGAGAGGGCAGTGGCTTTATCGAGGTAATCTTCCTCTTCCACGAAGATCTCCTTGCCGAAGGCGTTCAGAAAGGTATGCGTCATGTCGCGCTGTGCCGGGCTGACCTGCGGCGAAGCACACCACACGCTGATACCCTCGCCGATCTGGGCGGGGGTGTTGGGCATGCAGCGTACGATGCGCTCGTGCCCGCTCAGGCGGCTGATCTTGGCGATCGCAGCGCCGGCGATGATGGAAAGCATGAAAGCGTCGGGTTTGAGGGCGCCTTTCAGTTCACCCACCACCTTCTGCATGCGTTGTGGTTTGATGGCAAGCACCACGATGTCCGCCTGGCTGGCAGCGGTACGGTTATCGCTGAAGGGCTGCACGCCATAGGTAGCTTGTAGTTCCTGGTTACGCTCTTCATTGGGACCCGAGATGAGGATATGCTGCGGGTCGGTCAGTCCCTTTTTCAATAAACCCTTGAGCATGGCTTCTGCCATGACCCCGGGTCCGATCAATGCAATGTGGATACCTGATAACATGATACGCTCTCATTCCACGGGCTGCCCCGTTCGTTTGCAGTATTTTATATTAAAAGTGAGGAAATGGAACGGTCAATTAAGCGAAGATTGCAGGCACAGCAGCAGGTCTTTGAGTTCACCGCTGGGCTGCTGCTCGAGCAGTGCCAGGATGGGCAGGTCGAGGGAGCCACCCGGCAGGTCGTTGACCTGCACTATGCTGACAGCCGCGCTCAACCACTGGGAGGGCAGAAAACCGGCAGCAGCCGCTTCGACTTGGAGCTGGGTGAGCAGCGTCTCGGCGGAGGGGACCAGCAGGGCATTGTTCATATGACTGCCAGTCAAACCGCTGGCATCTTCAAGCACATTCTGGTAGGGGTTGTTTTCGTAATAGATGTAAAAACGAATGGGTTCATCGAAAGCAGCCCCCCCCGCCTCGGAAAAAGCGCAGGAGGTGCAGTGCTGGAAAAACTCGCCCCACGTGGCGTCATCTCCCTGCAGGAGGGTGAGTAGATCGTTGAAGTCCAGCGAGAGCAGGGGGTTGGAGGCATTGAGCGCCAGCATGAGGCTCTGGCTGCCCAACTGGTAGGAGTAAGCAGCCTGTTCAGAGGGCGAGGGGAAAGTCAGGCGCAATTCGCCGGGCTGGTAGGCAGCCACACTTTGCAGCAGCGGCAGGGGGTCAGCGAGGGTCTGCTCCATGCAGGTGGCGGCAGCAGGCGCCAGCCAATTCAACTCGGGGGTGTAGACGATACTGGTGGGCAATAGTTGTTCCTCTGTGGAAGGTGTTTCCGAAATGACAGGGGCAGGAGATGAATTTTGTGGAAAGACGAAACCGAATGACAGCACGGCAGCGCCCAGGAACAGGCAGTAGCCCGCGAAGATGAACAGGGAATGACTCTGCACGAAGGTCATCAACCACGAGATGGAAAAGTAACCCACCACCCCGGCGATGGTGAAACCGACCAGCATGACGGGCATGAACTGGCCCAGGTTGGGAATTTTGAGCAGATCGAAGACGCTCAACAGCCCGGCGGCTGCCATGACGGGGATCGCCATCAGAAAGGCAAAGCGCCCGGCGGAACGCCGCTCCAGATGGCGGGTCATGCCGCCTGCCATGCACGAGCCGGAGCGCGAAAGACCGGGGAAGAGCGATAGTACCTGGAACAGCCCGATCCATAGCGCGTCGTACCAGCGCAAGCCGGTCAGATCTCGATCGCGTTTGCCGAGCAGTTCTGCCAGGATGAGCAGCAGGGCGGTACCGAACAGGAAGAAGGCGGTGGCGCTGGGGTTGCCGAAAGCTTGCTCCACTAGATCTTTGAGGAACAGTCCAGCCGCACCGGCGGGGATAGTGGCGAGGATCAGGAACCAACCCAGACGGCTTTCGCTGGAACTGCCCGGCTTTTTTGCTTTGACATCGGCGAACATGGCTTTGAAGATCTCAATGATGTCCTTCCGGAAATAGACGATCACTGCCAGTAGGGTGCCCAACTGTACCAGCACGTCGAAGGGGAAGATCTGTTCGGCGGGGATGTTCCAACCCAACAGATAAGGCAAGATCACCAGGTGCCCGGAACTGGAGATGGGTAGGAACTCGGTCAGTCCCTGGATGATACCCAGGATGATGGCTTGTAGAATGTTCATGGCTTGTTCCTTTCGGAGGGTGGGATGTTTTCAAGCAGCGCGGCGGCGGTCTGTTCGAAGCTGCCCTGTAAAATGGCTTCCCGTAGGGTAACCGCCAGGTTGAACAGGGTGTGGATGTTGTGAATGGAGATGAGGGTGGCACCCAGCATCTCGCGCGCGCGGATGAGATGGCGCAGATAAGCCCGCGAATAATAACGGCAGGCATAGCAGGTGCAGGCTTCATCAATGGGGCGCTCATCGCGGGCATATTGGGCGTTCATCAGGTTCATACGTCCCGAGAGGGTTTGCGCCGCGCTGTGGCGCGCCAGGCGGGTGGGCAGCACGCAGTCGAACATATCTACCCCACGCCGGATGCCCTCGATCAGGTCATAGGGCGTGCCCACGCCCATCAGATAGCGCGGTTTGTCGGCGGGCAGCACCGCGTTGACCACCTCGATGGCAGCCAGCATCTGCTCCTTGGATTCGCCCACCGAAAGACCACCGATGGCGTGCCCGGAAAAGCCCAGCGAGCTGATAAAAGCCGCCGAGCGTTCGCGCAGTTCGGGAAAGACACCACCCTGCACAATGCCGAACAGCGCCTGGTCGGGGCGCGTCTTGGCAGCCAGGCAGCGTTCTGCCCAGCGATGGGTGCGCTGCATGGCGCGCGCGTTGTACTCAAAATCAGTAGGGTCGGCACATTCATCAAATGCCATGATGATATCGGCGCCCAACTGTTCCTGTACCGCGATGGAAGTCTCCGGGGTGAAGCGGTGGGTGGCGCCATCCAGATGGCTGCGGAAAGTGACGCCGTCCTCATCGATCCTGCGCAGCCCGTTCAGCGAAAAGACCTGAAAACCACCCGAGTCGGTCAGGATGGCGCGCTCCCAGTGCATGAACTGGTGCAGCCCACCCAGTTCATGGATCAGATCCGCACCGGGGCGCAGGTAGAGGTGATAGGTGTTGGAAAGGATGATGGAGGCACCGATCTCAAGCAACTGCTCGGGCGTGACCGCTTTGACGGTGGCTTGCGTGCCAACCGGCATGAAAACCGGGGTTTGGATGGCACCGTGCGGGGTCTGAAAAATACCGGCACGGGCGCTGCCCTGGGTGGCTTCGACGACATACTGAAAATTCTCTAGGGTCATGTGCTTTTCCTGCGCTGATTATAGCCGATACCGGCATGCTGGCGGAAGTCTTGACTTGCCCGTTTGGAAAGGGGAGTTTATACTAAGGCGCATGATGAACAATGACAACTATGCCACTTGGCTTGAGATCGATCTGAATGCCATCACCGCCAATTACAATCGCTTGAAAGACATCAGCGGCGTGCCGGTGATGGGGGTGGTGAAAGCCAATGCCTACGGGCACGGGCTGGAAGAGACCGCGCTGCACCTGCAGCACATCGGGGCGCAATGGCTGGGAGTGGCACGCATTGAAGAAGCATTGCAATTACGCGAGAGCGGCATTCGAACCGCTATCATGGTACTGGGTTATACCTCCCCCAAACGGGTGAGGGATGCCCAGCAAGCCAATATCCACCTGACCATCTACGATCCGCTGGTAGCGCACATGTACGAAAAGGAAGTGGACAGCGATCTGGGTAGATTGAACCTGCATGCCAAGATCGACACCGGCATGGGACGCCTGGGGGTGCCCGCCAGGATCGCGCCGGCATTTATCGAGGATCTGAGCAGGGTCAGGATGTTCAACCTCGAAGGGGTTTTCACCCACTTTGCCTGTGCGGACGAGCCTGAAAAACCGGTCACGCTGGAGCAGATCAGCAAATTCGAAGATGTGCTGGCAAAATTGAAAGAAAAAGGCATCAGTCCTGGTTTGGTGCACGCTGCCAACTCCGCCGGGACGCTCAATTTCCCGCAGGCTCACTACCACATGGTGCGTTGTGGCATTGCCACCTATGGTCTGACACCGGCAGCATCCATGACATTGCCGGAAGGTTTTATGCCGTCGCTGGCGTGGAAGACACGCCTGATCTCGATCAAGAGCATGCCGCAAGGGCACGGCATCAGCTATGGGCACCACTACCATACCCGGGAAGGAGAACGCGTCGGCGCCATTGCGGTGGGCTATGGAGACGGCATGCGGCGCGTGATGGGCAATCATGTGCTGTTGCGTGGCAAGAAAGTGCCCATGGTGGGTTCGGTATGCATGGACCAGTGCATGCTCAATCTGGATGCAGTGCCGGATGCCCAGGTGGGGGACGAGGTGGTGCTGATCGGGTCGCAAAATGGCAGCACGCTCAGCGCAACTGACCTGGCACAAGACTGGAACACGATCAACTATGAGGTTATCTGCGGAATGGCAGCCAGAATGCCACGCCGCTATATTCGATCACATTGACATATAAAAATTTAAGCTACAGCAATAAAGCATGGATCCTGCCGCAAACCCTGCCGGAAACGGGTGTGGAAGGACTGGAAGGCTATCCGCGCTTGATACAGCAGGTGCTCTACAACCGCGGCTACCGTGATGCACAAACGGTACAGGAATTCCTGCATGGCGAAGGGGAAATGCTGGATCCCTACCTGCTGAGCGATGTGGATAAAGCAGTGAAGCGCATCCGGGCGGGTATTGCCAACCATGAAAAGATGGTGGTGTACGGGGATTTCGATGTGGACGGCATCAGCGGTACGGCGCTGCTGTGCCAGGCGCTGGCGGAAGCAGGGGCGCAGGTCACGCCATATATTCCGGATCGCTTTGCGGAAGGGTATGGCTTGAACCTGGATGCCATGCACTCCATTGCCGAAGAAGGCACGCAGTTGTTGCTCACGGTGGATTGCGGCATCCGCTCGGTAGCGGAGGTGAAGCTGGCACAGGAACTGGGCATGGATGTGATCCTGACCGATCACCACCTGCCGGGAGAAGATATACCACCCGCTTATGCAGTGATCTGCCAGAAGAAGGATGAAGAACTGTATCCCAACCGGCATATTGCCGGCGTGGGCTTGGCTTACAAATTGATGCTGGCACTGTTCCAGCAGATGGGGAAAAGCAGTGCGGATATCGAAAAATACCTGGATCTGGTGGCGCTGGGTACGGTGGCGGATGTGGTGCCGCTGGTAGGTGAGAACCGCACACTGGTGAAAAAAGGGCTGGCAGTTATGCAACAAGGTAAGCGGGTGGGACTGTGTGCATTGGAAGTGGAAAGTGGTATCCCTGATGCAGCGCAGGTGACCGCGGAACACATTGGTTTCCGGTTAGGTCCGCGACTGAACGCAGCTGGCAGGCTGGATTCGGCGCTGCTGGGGTGGAAGTTGCTGACCACTCAGGATGAAAGTGAAGCAATGGAACTGGCAGCGCGCCTGAACGTATTGAACGGGGAACGTCAGGCAAAGACCGAAGAAGCATACCAGACCGCCTCGGCACAGATATATGTGGAGCGGGAAGGAAAGGGTGAAGAAATCATCTTCGCGGTCAATGAAGCTTTCCATGAGGGCATTGTGGGGCTGGTGGCATCCAAATTGACCGAGGAGCATTACCGCCCGGCGATCGTGGGCACTGCCCATAATGGGCTGATCCGCGCATCCTGCCGTAGCGTGGAAGAATTCCATATCACCCACGCACTGGATGCCTGCAAGGAGTTACTGGTCCAGTACGGCGGGCATAGCATGGCTGCGGGTTTTTCGGTGGAACGGCAGAACGTACAAGCTCTGGAAGAAAAACTGCTGCAGATCGCACGCGGCGAGGTGAACTGGGAAGATGCGAACCCCAAATTGGAACTGGATGGGCAGGTGAACGCGGCGGAATTGAACAGTCAGATCCCCGCCATCATGAAGGGATTGGCATTGTTCGAGCCGACCGGGGAAGGCAACCGTAAACCGTTGTTATATGGGCAGGGGTTGCGGGTGCAGGAAAAACGGCTGGTAGGAAAAAACCAGACCCACCTGAAGCTGAAATTGAAAGAGGGCTTCATCTTGTGGGATGCGATCGCATTTGGCATGGGGAATATCATCAATGACCTGGCAGATACGGTGGATATTGCTTTTCATTATGATATCAACGATTTCAATGGGGGCATTCAGTTAATGGTGCGCGATATACGAGCCAGCACTGACTAGAGTTTTATCCAACGAAATTTGAACAGTGTCCACAGGGCGATGAAGGCATCGCGTGGGCGGATCTTTTTGCCCTGATGATAGGCGCGCGGATGAAAACAAACGGGCACCTCGTAGATAGGGATATGCCGGCGTAGCAAGCGGGCGGTGATCTCGGGCTCGATCTCAAAACCTTCTGTAGTTAATTGAAGTAAGGGGAGCACATCTTTATGGAAGACCTTGTAACCGGTCTCCATATCGGTCAGGTGCGACCCATATACCAAATTGGTGGTGAAGGTGAGAAAGCGGTTGGCGAGCTTGTTCCAGAACAGGATGCCGGCTGGGGCACCGTGCATGAAGCGCGAGCCATAGATGACCAGCACGTTCTTTTCCTGAAAGGGTTGCAGCAGGGTTGGGTAATCGCAGGGATCGTATTCCAGGTCAGCGTCCTGGATGATGAGCACATCCCCGCTGGCATGCTGCAGACCGGTGCGGATGGCGGCGCCTTTGCCGCGGTTGTGAGGGTGGGTATGGACGTGTACCATGGGATCATGAATGGAGGCGAGGATAGCAGCACTGTGATCACTTGAGCCATCGTTGATGAAGAGCACCTCATTGACCAGAGGAGAAGCTTTGACGGCTTGATAGGTGGAGAGCAGGGAAGTTTCTTCATTATAGAGGGGGATGATGACGCTGACGTTCATAGTGTTGATTATAAATGAAAGGAAAGGAGTAGGAATGCTGGTTTTAAGCGATGAGTAATTGATCGCGATGGCAGTTTGTGGGTTTTAAGATGAACGATCGGGTAGATCGTTTGATCTGGTTTGGGTGAGATTATTCAGAAAGTTCTGGGTGACATATTAGACAATACTACAGGCATTCTCCCAGATCGCACAGGTTGTTGTGGTTGGCATCCGCATAGCGGCGGCAGCTGCCGGGGTAGGCACAGCCTTTCGGACAGCGAACAACGCAAGCAGAAGCAGTATTGGTAGGTGTGGGAGTGAGGGTCGGATCAGTAGAGGTACTCTGTGATAGCGTGGTGATAGGGGTAGTTGGTGAGATGACCTGGCTTTGCCCGTGGTTACGACGCTGGGTATGGGTCTGAGGTTCGGGCAGAATAGTGGAAGTGGGGGATGCTGTTGGGATAGGCGAGGAAGGGACGGTCGAGGTGGGGAGTGTATCTGGAATGGATGACTCCTGTCTGCTATTACCTTCAATGAAGATCGAACGGAAAGTGGTGGTGCTACCGATGATGAAGGCGGAGAGGGATGCGATACCCACTGTGCCCATCAGTCGCAATACTTCGCGGCGTTCCTGGTTCACAATATCAGGTTGCAACAGATCTGTCGTACGGGTCTTGGACTTACGAAGTACAGGTTTTTGAAATACCTTGTGCATGGAGGAGATGATCCAACGCACGTGTAAAGCGACCTTGAGTACTAGCAATGCCAAAGCAACGATGGAAGCGAAGACATGCAAATTGCGCACCAGCAAATAATCGGGGAGAGGCAGCTCGAACCAGGTGGAGATCATCAGACCGGTCAGTAAAATGGTCTCGAAGCCAATCATCAAGAGAAGATCAATTATGAAATGCAGGCGCTGGCTCCCCAATCTCTTCTGAAAAAAATGCTGGAGTAGATTGATGACCCACTTCCAATGACGCAACAGATGATAGCCAGCCAGGATACAAATGAACAATCCTCCCCATTGGTGTAAAGAGAGACCGGTAACATCAAGGAAAAATGCCAGAATGAAACTTGCAAAGAGAATGAGATCTACCCACCAGTTTGTGTTAATTGTTTGACGTTTTGCCATTATCTATGGTCCTGTGTTGTCTGATAGCAATTTAATGGATGTCTATGAAGAAGTTATGAAATTTCCATGAGGACTGTGTAAATTAACACATAACGAGCTTATTTCTTATATAAAAGAACAAAATAAATAGAGAAAATTGGAAAGTGACTATACAATAAATATATGCAGGTGATGTCACACCACCTGGAAAAAGATAAGACCATGATCATTATCCTCGCCATCTCTATCACGTTGCAGTTTTTTGCGGCGATCTATGCTCTTACACTCATTAAAATCACCGGGAAAGTACGCTCATGGCTGAGCATCTCGATTGCCATGATGCTAATGACATTCAGAAGAGGGTTTTTTCTTTATGAGATTCTCGGAGGGCACCCGTTTACCGATCTGGATTGGGCAATTGAAAGCATTGCATTATTGACTTCCTTGCTGTTGGTGATTGGGATCATCTGGATTGCACCGCTGTTCACATCCATGCAGGTGACCAATCTGAATTTAAAAAGATCCAATCGGGTGTTGAAAGTACTCAGTGAGTGTAACCAGATCATCATCTATACGACCGATGAAACAACCATGATGTGTGAAATCTGCCGGGTGATCGTTGAAACAGGGGGATATCGGGTTGCCTGGGTCGGAATGGCGATGCCAGATGCAGAAAAAACAGTCCGACCCGTAGCGCAATACGGATCCAGCAACGGTTACCTTGAACAAGTCAAGATCACATGGGATGAAAGTGCAACAGGTCAAGGTCCGACCGGCACTGCAATTCGAACCGGCGAAGTTAAGATAACTCATGAAACTGATACTGATCCACACTTCACTCCCTGGCGCGTGGAAGCACTTGAACGAAATTTCCGAACGTCTATTTCATTCCCCATAAAAGTAAACAATCGGGTTATCGGGGCACTGAATATCCTTTCTGAACGAGATGTATTCGATAAGGAAGAAGTCGATTTTATTTCGGAATTAACCAACAATATGGCTTTTTCGATCCAGGCCCTTCATACCAGGCAGCAAAAAGAACAGGGTGACCATGAACTGTTCGAATCACAACAACGTTTAAACGAAGTCATTCGCAGATCGCCATTTGGGATGATTGAATGGAGCAAGACTTATAAAATCGAAGCCTGGAACCCTGCTGCAGAGCAAATATTTGGCTATAGCGAAAAAGAAGCATTGGGAAAAGACATAGGATTGCTAATCGAAGATGCCACACGAGGATCGGTAAAAACCATCCTTGATGAGGTGTATCTTGATAAGGGAGGATATTTCAGCACGAATGAGAATATCTGTAAAGATGGTAAGAAAATCATTTGTGAATGGCACAATTATCCGTTGTTTAGCAAAGAAGGTGAAGTATTCAGTGTGGCATCCCTGATCGAAGAAGTCACTGAACGCATTCAAGCTGAGCAAATGCGCGAATATCAGCTCAAACGTCTAAGTGCACTGCGCAACATCGATACCTCTATTTTGGGCAGTTTAGATCTAGCCATGACGCTTAAAACGATCATTGAGGAATGCATCGAAAATCTGAACCTGGATGCGGCGATCATTTATCAGTACGACCCGCTGTTGAATCGACTTGACTATAAAAGCAGCATGGGATTTCAAGCAAACGGTTGGCAGTATCTCGATGATAAACCCGGCGAGATGCTCTCTGGAGAGGTTGTTCTCAAGAGAAAAATGCTTCGGATTCCCGATCTATCCGAAGTTGAGAAAGATAATTATCAATTCTCATTAATTAAGGCAGAGCATTTTATTAGTTATATAGGTATTCCTTTGATCGCAAAGGGAAGGATAAATGGTGTGCTGGAGGTTTACCAACGCTCACCTCTCGCCGAACATAATGGTTGGTACGATTTCTTGAATACATTGGCAGGGCAGGCAGCCATTGCCATTGATAATGTTGAACAATTCGAAGAATTGCAGCAATTGAACAGAGACCTATCCCAGGCATACGAAAAAACCCTGGAAGGCTGGTCGCGAACGCTAGAATTGCGTGATAATGAAACTGAAGGGCATTCGGTGAGAGTGGCAAGTATCGCCCTGCAACTGGCGAAGAAAGTGGGTGTGGTACAGGAAAAACTGGTACATATCTATCGCGGTGCCTTACTGCACGATATTGGTAAGATTGGAATCCCGGATAGCATTTTGCATAAAGCTGGTTCGTTGACGGATCAAGAATGGAAATTAATGAAACGACATCCCAAAATCGCTTACGATCTACTATCTCCGATCCAGTATCTAGCACCGGCGCTCAATATTCCCTACTGCCATCATGAAAAGTGGGATGGATCTGGTTATCCCAATGGATTAAAAGGGGAACATATCCCCATCGAAGCACGTATTTTCGCGGTAATCGACGTGTGGGATGCATTAAGATCAGATCGTCCATACCGGAAAGCCTGGGATGAAGAAAAAACGAAGAATTACATTAAAGAACAATCCGGAAGCCATTTTGACCCACGGATTGTGCAAAGCTTCTTTGCGCTACTGGACGAAATACCGAACAACATAAAAGAAGCATAACCGATAGGTTCATCCCTCATTCGATAAAAAGACACATGATGCAGAATTTTTTTATGCCCCAGGAGGGATTCGAACCCCCAACCTAGGCGTTAGGAGTGCCTCGCTCTATCCATTTGAGCCACTGGGGCATATGGATGAAATTATAGCATTGAGAAAAAGGGCTGACAAGAAAAAAAGAAGCTGCCGGTAGCTATCCGGCAGCTTTTGGGAGGGATTGCCATCAACTACCCTTCTGGGGTCAAACAGCATGAGGAGGGACACGCTGTTTTGCGATGGCGATACCATACTTATAAGGAGTTTGGTATCTGAAGAGATAATATACCTAAATTGTCCTAATTACTATTAACAAAATCTCAGATTCATGTTTGATTGACGAATGTTTTAAAAGTTATTGGATGGTTTTATGACTATAATTCCATTAGGAAATAAATTATTGCAAAGGACCGCTATGAATCAAGCTTATTATCGCAAGTGGCGACCATCAACATGGGACGAGGTAGTAGGGCAAGATGCCATTGTGCATACGCTTCACAATGCCGTCACGCTCGAAAAATTTGGACATGCCTATTTATTTTCCGGGCCACGCGGCACGGGGAAAACCTCTACTGCACGCATTTTGGCAAAAGCACTGAATTGTACCCATGACGAGCGAGTAAGGAGACCATGCGAAGAATGTGAGAACTGCAAAGCGATCAATAATGGCAGGTTCATGGACCTGATTGAGATCGATGCCGCTTCAAATACCAGCGTGGATGATATCCGCGATCTGCGAGAAAAGATCAATTATTCCCCAACACAGGGCGAATACAAAGTGTACATCATCGATGAAGTGCACATGCTTTCGACAGCGGCTTTCAATGCATTGCTAAAGACCCTGGAGGAGCCACCGTCTCACTCGATCTTCATTTTGGCGACGACCGAGATCCATAAGATCCCGGCAACTGTACTTTCGCGCTGTCAGCGCTACGAATTTCGGCAGATCCCTTTGAATACTATTACCGCTCAACTAAAGGAAATTGCTGAAAAGGAAAAATTGAAATTTGAAACCAGTGCACTAACCATGATCGCTCGGCAAGCTACCGGCAGCATGCGGGATGCTATCTCACTGCTGGACCAGATTGCATCAACCGGAGAAGAGATCACGCTGGCGCTAACCGAAGAGGTACTGGGAACCTCTTCCAATGAAAATGTGACCAAACTGGTAGAAGTGCTGTTGCGCCGCGAGATGGATGGGGCGATTGATGCAATTCATGCGGCATTAGATAGCGGGACGGATGCACGGCAATTTACTAACCAGGTGGTGGAGTATTTACGTTCACTGCTGTTGGTCAAAACTGGAAATGCCAGTGATGTGGAAGTCACGCAGGATATCAAAAATAAGATGCAGGAAGAAGCAGAAGGGATTTCCATTCCTGCTTTGGCGGAATGGATTCGCAATTTTAACCAGGCATTGCACAATATGGGATCGCGCTGGCAACCCAGCTTGGCATTGGAAATGGCAGTGGTGGAGAGCTTGGATGCCGATAAGAAAGAGGTTGAAAAAGCGATATCTCTCAAGAGCATCGGAACCAGTCAACCGGAGCGAAAAACAGAGAGTGCTTTGCGGCATGCCGCGAAAAATACACAAAAGGAACGAAGTGCTGTAACAAAAATAATAGGAGCAAAACCTGCTGAGAGTGAGAAAATTGAACTTGAGCCTCAGGTAAATGAAGAAGTGACCAAGAACGTGGAGGTTAAGACCGCTACGCAAGCTCCATCAGAAGATACGTTGCTTTCCAACTGGAAGGAGATCAAAACAGTGGTACGGCAAGAAAAGGCGCATATTGCAGGCTTGCTCAATTCGTGCAAATCCGTCAGTTTGGATGGCAATAGGCTAAAATTAAGTTTTGAAAGTGAGATCCTGTTGGCAAAGATGAACACTGAAGGCAACCGGGAAGTAACACAAAGAGCTGTAAAGACAGTAACCGGGATGGATGTGCAGATCGAATGTATGGTTATCAAAAATAACGGAAATGACAATGGAAAGGATAATTATCTTGCGGAGGAGCACGGTAATTTGGTAAGTGCCGCCCTTTCGCTGGGTGGAGAAATCGTAGAGAAGGAGAATAAAGATTAAGAATGGCAAAGGGAGTAAAGGGGCTTTTGAATTCGGATAATATTTTGGGTCAAATGCGTCAGATGCAGGAGCAGCTGAAAGTGGCACAAAAAGAACTGGAAAAAGAAGAGATCAGTGCGGACATCCGCGGTGGCGCAATCACGATCACTTTTACAGGGGGGCAGGTTTGTAAAACTATCGAAATCGATCCAGACCTGTTGAAGAGCGTGGATGCTACTACTCTGGAGAATCTGCTGGTGGAAGTTACCAATAAAGCCCTAGACAAGGTACGCAAAGAAACCATGAAAAAACTGGGACCGATCGGTGGTTTGGGACGCTAAAGGGAGAAAATAATGGCACTGCTTCCTGAGCCTCTGCAACGGTTGGTCATGGCGCTTGAAAGGCTGCCCGGCGTGGGACCAAAAACTGCTGCCAGGTTGGCATTCTTTCTGCTGAAAGCACCCGAGCAGGTCTCTAACGAGCTGGCAGAAGCACTGAAAGAACTGCGCAACGCAACCGGAATCTGCCAGACCTGCTTCAACATCACGCTGGTCAACCGCACGCAGTGTGATATCTGTGCCAATACACAGCGCGATGCGCATATCATCTGTGTGGTGGAAGACCCCATGGACGTACTGGCAATCGAGCGCGCGGGAGCTTTTCAAGGAAAGTATCACGTGTTGCATGGGGCGCTTTCACCAATTGAGGGTATTGGACCGGAAAACCTGCGCATGCGGGAGCTAGAGGAACGGGTAAAGAAAGGCAATATCAGTGAGATTATCCTAGCCACCAATCCCAGTATGGAAGGGGATGCCACAGCATTGTATTTGAAAAAACAATTGGCTGATTATAATGTACGCATCACGCGCCTGGCACGGGGATTGCCGGTGGGCGGTGACCTGGAATACACCGACCAAACTACCATCCTGCGTGCACTGGCGGGCAGACAGGATATGTAAGAGGGTTTAATAAAAAAACTGGTTCATTTCGAAAAGAACCAGTTTTTTGTTTTTCACTTATTCCCACAAGATACCAAACTTATCCACGCGGATGCGCTGCTTGGTAGGGGTAAGGCGAATTTCCTCGATGTTTTGTGGGACGGCACTCCACTTTGCGGTGAGATCGTTTTGTTGGTCTTGCAGGTCGTGCTGCAAATCAGTCAACTCTTCTTGATAATCCGAGAAGACCTGTTGGGCTTCCCCCAGTTTTGCTTGAGATTCTTGCAACATGCGGTTCTTGGTAAGAGAACTTGATAAACCGGTCACTTTCTTCTTGGTGAGGAGAGAAATGACCGCTTGACCACCCTTGCCGAGCAATTCCAAGCGGCGATTATTGACCTCGGATTCATATTTAGCCACTCGTAATTTTTGGCGTTCCACCTTATTCTGTGCGGAAGTGAGTTTGGTCTGGAACTTTCTCTCCAATACATCCAAATCAGTTTTCAGCCTATCCTGTGCCAGTTTGGCACAGCGTTGTTCAAATGCTGCACGTGATTCACCGGCTTCGGACTGGATGCCGAGGTCCTTGTTGCGCAGCACGGAAAGGCTATCGGTCTCATAGATCCACTGTTCGAATTCTCTGGTTTGATTTGCCCACCACTTAGCATCCTGCAGCCATTGGGAAAGACTGGAGCGTTCCTTTTTAGCATCCCGCAGCACTTCAAAAGCATCCAATTTCAAGTCGGGCTGTTGGAACTTATCCCAGGCAAGGGCTTTCAGCGGCGGATCAGGAATAACAACCGTGATGAGGTGGCTGGCATTGATGACAGGACTGCGCGAATAAAAACTGACCTCTGCCTGAGCCAGCAATGCAGGGTTGTTTCCGGATGAAGCGCTAGCGCTGCGAACGAAGTCCACTATGGCGGAGGGAGCAATGGTTGAAGGAGTGGGAGGAGCAGTAGAATAAGTTTCTATTTTTTTGGCTGGTGCAAATGGAACTTCTGCGTGGCTTACACCAGCCAGTGCGTTGAGGGCGGGAATTTGGCGCAATGCTAATGGTCCGGCAAGGTAGTTCATTGCCCAACGGGTAGAAAATATTTGAGGTTTTTTTTCATGTACATTCTGAAGCAAGAAAATCCGTTTGCCAAGCGAGGAAATGGACTTATCCAGTTCGGTACGGCTCAAATCACCGGATATGCTTTCCAAGCCATCCAAGAGACGCTGTTTATCCTGGTCAGTCTGCAAACGACCGATCATCCAGGTACCGGCATTGGAAAGCGCTTTGTAATCCACATCGATAGGGTTCTGGGTGGTGAGCACTAGACCCAATCCAAAAGCGCGAGCCTGTTTGAGCAGGCGAATGATGAGTGTTTTGGATGGCGGGTTGGCAACCGGTGGAAGGAAGCCTAGAATCTCATCAAAATAGAGAATGGCGCGCAAGCTGGTGGTGCCGGTTTGTTTGCGCATCCAGGCGTCGATAGTGGAGAAAAGCAGGGTGACGAAGAACATACGTTCCGAATCATCAAGGTGAGCGAGATAAAAAATGCTGTGGCGAGCTTTCCCTTCGGCGGTATAGAGGAGTGCGGAAATATCCAGTGACTGCCCTTCGACCCAGGATTGGAAAGAGGGGGATGCCAGGAAATTATTCAGTTGGAGAGCCAGGGCATCACGTTCCTTTTTAGGGAAGAACTGGTCAATAGTGAAGGCACCTAATTTGGTGATGGGGGGTTCCTGGATAAGCAAGATCAGAGAAGTTAGATCGAGTTGAGAACCGGTCTTCCAGCTATGCTCCATGATATTGGCGAGCAGGATATGTTCTCGTGAACGCAGGGGATCAATATCCTTGAACCCAACCAGGGTCAAGAGCGCAGAAACCGTGCTGGCAATCATATCACGCAAAGGCTCTTCATTTTCCTCCCAATTGAGATTGGGTGGATTGAAGGAAGTCAGAATGTCAACCGGGATACCCTTGGATGAGCCAGGGGTATAGATTGCCAAATCTACACTGGATTGCAGTTTAAGCAGGTCCTCTTTACCCAGTTCCCATTCCTGCAAGCCATTCTTCCAATTTTCGGCGGTGATGGCTGCCATGTCAGAGATGGTCTTATCTTCACTACGAGCCAGATCAGGGTTGATCCAGGGCTCAAAGTCAGCCGGTTTCAATTCGGGAAAGTGCAGCATGAGGTTGGTCAGGTCACCTTTGGGGTCGAGGATAATGGCAGGAATGGCTTGCATGGCTGCCTCTTCCAACAGTCCGATGCACAAACCGGTCTTGCCCGAACCGGTCATGCCGGTCACGATGGCGTGAGTGGTCAGGTCATCCACATCGTAAAAGAGCGGTTGACCGATAACCAGCTTCTTCTTTGTTAGGTCATATAATTTACCTAGATAAAGGTCTTTTTTATTTCGATCTATCATTTTTCACCAGTCCATTTATTGATATCTTTATTGTATATGGAGAAAGAGCAGTATGCCAGGGATTTTACAAAAAGGAGGGAGTGGATATAATCAAACCAAGGAAAAGAATCATGGGTATTGATCTGTACATTCATCACCTCAACCATGTTATAACAGCAATAGCAGTACCTGAATGCACGCTAGCGATGACCAGCACGTTGCGCAGTCACCGCCATCGCAAGGGAGATATGCTGGTGGTACTGCTGGATCTGCCCCCATCTGTCCCTGTCGAAATCCATGAGATCCTGCAAAAAGCTGGAAAAAGATTCTTTGAAACACCAGGCACGGTCACGAATGCTATCCAAACGGCGGCGGCGGAGATCAATGCTGCACTACTGGATTTCAACCAGAATTGTGAAGATGATGAGATAACCAGTGCAACTGCAAATCTGGTGGTATATCACAACGGATCCATTTTTATAGGACAAGCAGGGCTGACACATACCTTGGTATTGGATGATGAAGCCATCCGCCATTTTAGCAATCTGGATACCAATGAAAGAGGTCTGGGAGCTGCACGTCGTTTTTATCTAAATTTCAAGCAGACTTCTGTAAAAGCAGGAAATATTATCATTCTTGCAAACACCCTTCCCGCGATATGGAATGAGGAGCAACTGGCTGGCATCACTCGCGCAGGTATGGATGTGGTGAAGGAGCGGTTGTTGGATCATGCAATGGAGGATGTCAGGGCAATGGTGATCAAATGCCGCGAGGGCAAAGGAATCATAGTAGAAGAACAGTGGGAAGACGCGCTTATTCACCCAGAAGAGCAGAGAAGTGCAGCTACTATATCCCAATCCCAGAAGATGATCATCCACCCCGCGATGACCGAGGAGCAAGATCAGTCAAACCTGTATAACCGTGATCCAAAGGAAATATCAGAGCATGCACCCTCTGATGGTCTGGGATATAAAGTTGAGCCATTATTTCCATCTGGCGGCCCCCCCACTAAGGCGGGGGACATGATCATCCAAGCCGGACAAACGGAAAAAATCGCCCCCTCTAAGAAAACAGAACCATCGCAACGCTTGAAAAAGCAAAATAGCCCTGGTCGAATGGTCAGGAAAAGGATGATTACCATTCTGACAGCATTGAAAGATGGCATCCGAAATCTCTTCCTCAAGATCGACAAACGCCTTTCTCCCGAAGCAATCCCACTGGAAGGGGGAACTTCCACTAATATCATGAGCTTCGTGGTGATTGCCATCCCCATTCTTCTGATCGCGATATCAATGCTGGTCTATATTTACAGCGGGAGAAGGGAGCAGCATCAAACCTACCTGGAAGAAGCACAAACCTATATCAGCATGGCTGCTTCGCTGGAAGAACCTGGTCAACAACGGGAGTACTGGTCAAAGGCTTACGAAACCGTGCTGAAAGCTATAGATTTTGGCGACAGTGACCTGGCAGATAGTCTGCTGGCACAAACACAATCGATTATCGACGACATGGATCTGGTGACACGTCTGGATTTCAGACCAGCGACAACCTCACAGTTCAGCAGTGATGTGAGCTTGAGCAAGATCAAGAGCAATGAGTCAGGTGTGTATCTGCTGGATGATTCCAGTGGGAAGATTTTTCACATCACCAAGGATAGTAAAGGTTTTTACGAGGTGGACGCAAATTTCCAGTGCACCCCTGGCACCTATGGGGTAGTGAGTATGGGAAAGATTGTCGATTTTGTGATGCTACCCACCAACACACGCGGATATGAACTGCTGGCGATCGATGTGGATGGCAACCTGCTTTACTGTCAGCCGGGAGAGGATCCTGATGAAGGATCGATTATCCCACCCAGTGATGAATGGGGCAGAATTGCGGCTATCGGCTTGGACGAATATACCCTGTATGTGGTGGATTCCGAAACAGATCGCATCTGGAGTTATGCAGGACGAGATTTTGAGATTGCTGCCATGGCGGGTATCGTATTCAGCAGCCATCCGGCGGATTACCTGGGCACAGAAGAGGTTGATCTGGGGGGGGCGCTGGATGTGATTGCAAACAAAGAGGATCTATTCGTCCTGCATCAGGATAGCCACATGACCACCTGCCAGTACAATCCTTATCGGGAAGGTAATGCCACTGAGTGTCAGGATCCGACTCCGTATGGTGACAGCCGCATTGGATATGAAAAGAACCCCCTGGTTTATTTTGATGCGCAATTCAGGGTAATTCAGGAAACCTTGTATCCCAACTCGGCATTCTATATTTTGGATACAGCACAAAAGGCAATCATGCAGTTCAGTTATCAGCTCAACCTGGAACGGTTGATCAAACCACAACCAAGTAAGACCTATCCCCTGCCTGGCACGGGGATGAGCGGAACGGGAATTACTTCGGAAAAAGAACTGTTCCTAGCTTTCGGAAACCAATTGTATATCGCCAACCTGCCATAATGTGTTAGTCTATGGTTTGCTGCTGCAGCGCCTGTAAAATATTGGACTCCAATTTCTGACCGATACCGGACAGGGTGTGTAGTTTCCCATCCTTCGCAGCCTGATACAGTTCTGGCAGGGTGGTGATGCCCAACGATCTCCAGATCAGAGCAGTGGTCTTGGGACCGACTCCGGGCAGTGTAAGCCAATCCAGCAGAGCAGGGGGAATCTCCGCTTCCAGTTTTTGCAAGAACTGCAGGTGACCGCTGGTGTTCAATTCCTGGATCTTCTCGGCGATCGCCTGACCAACGCCGGGTATAGCTTTCATGGTCGATATTTCCATATCTGACAGAGGGGCATCCCAATTGCGAATGCTATCGGCAGCTCTTTCGTAGGCGATGATCTTGAAACTATGCTCCCCTTTGATCTCCAGCAGGTGGGCTATCCGAACGAACACAGCAGCGATGTTATCATTATCCATACCTAGATTATAGTGATATTTGGAGCAATGATGGGTACGGAAATTCTAAAGAGCATACAAAGACCGACCATGCTGGTGGACCTGCAAAAAGCACGCCGCAATATTGCGGTGATGAAAGCGAAAGCTGATGTAAATCAGGTAAACCTGCGCCCGCATTTCAAGACCCACCAGTCAACACGGATCGGTGAATTATTTCGAGAAGTCGGAGTAAAAACGATCACGGTATCTTCGGTGAAAATGGCGGAATATTTCGTACAAGCCGGCTGGCAGGATGTTCTGATCGCTTTTCCGCTCAACTGGCGGGAAATGGATATCATCAACCGATTGGCTAAAAAATGCACTCTGGCAGTACTGGTGGATAATGCCTCCAGCATGAAGTTTCTTTCTCAAAATGTACAGCAGCCGCTGGGCGTATGGGTGAAGATTGATACGGGGCTGCATCGGATGGGGATCTGGTGGGAGGCGGAAGAAGAGATTCTGTCACTGGTCACAGCAATCCAGAACGTGCCAGTATTGGAATATCGCGGTATCTTGACTCACGCCGGTCATACCTACCAGACTTCATCGGCAGGCGAGGCACGCGAATACGCTAGAACCAGCAGACAAGCCATGCTGACAGTGAAATCACATCTGATAGAACATGGATGTCAGGCAGGGCTGGTTTCGATTGGGGATACCCCCGGTTGCCGGTTAATGAACGACTTTGCCGGAGTAGATGAAATCTGCCCCGGGAATTTCGTATTCTTCGACCTGGAGCAATGGCATCTGGGCGCATGCAGTGAGGAAGAGATCGCCATCGCGCTGGCTTGCCCGGTGGTATCTAAAAACACGGTACGCCATGAACTGGTTTTATATGGAGGCGCTATCCACTTTGCCAAAGAGACGCTGAATATCGATGGATGCCCTGTGTATGGACTGATGAGCGAATTCGAAGACGGAACGTTTGGAAATATTCGAGCGGATTGTAAGTTAATCAAGACCACACAGGAACACGGTGTCCTGTGGGTGCCGGAAAAGATCTTCAATCAATACCAGATTGGAGATGTGGTACTTATGGCCCCGGTGCATTCGTGCCTGATGGTGCAAGCCATGGGGGAGTATGTAGATATCCAAAGTGGCGAACATATTTCCACCATGGTTCAGCAGATTCCTATCCGTAGATGATGGTAAGGGGAACAGGAATAAAGGTAAGGATAAAAACCAACAGCATCATAATACCAAGCCATTTGCGTTTGTTATCCATCTGGGTGATCTGGTCAAGAGGTTCCGCATACAATTGTCCCATAAAGAGTGCCAGTACTGCCCAAAACCACCAGGTGTTCCAAAAAATGCCAAGCAAAACCAAACCGGCGATGATGAAGGGTAGGATGCGGCGTGAAGCACGTGTTCCAAATACAGATTGCAGGATGTGCCCTCCATCCAACTGTCCAACCGGGATGAGGTTCAACATGGTAACAAACAATCCTGCCCAACCTGCCCAGGCAACCGGATGGAGCATGACATCCAATCCACCCCAGGGGATGGGATTCCCTGTGAAGAAATAACGAAACCAGTAGGTGATCAATGCCAGACCACTGGCATTGGCGGGTTCAGGTAAAAACTTACCAAAACTGATATATTTGAGTAACAGATAGAGAATGGAATTGCCTTCCATTTGATAACCGCTACCAGCAGGCAATGAAACAGGCAGTGCTTCAACATTGGAAAGATGCAACCCGATCAGCAAGACAATGATCGACACCACCAATCCACTCAAAGGTCCGGCAACAGCAATATCAAACAGCTGTTTTTTATTCTTGGGGATGGAACGCATGTTGATGAAGGCGCCCATGGTACCAAAGGAACTGAATGGAAAGGGGATAAAAAAAGGAAGGGTCACATCCACACCATGTTTTTTGCCCATGAAATAATGTCCCAACTCATGTGTGCCGAGAATGGCGATGAGGGAGACGGCAAATGGCCAACCGTTCTTCAAGATGCTCAGAATGGCTTGCCAAGTATCCTGTGGGAGGGCCGTATCCAACCCGTATAAGCCGCCGGTAAAGAGCACACTAAAGATAGTAAGGATGAAGAGTACCAGATTCAAGCGAGGGTTGGCTTTTTTAGGACGTTCTAATTCAGGAACCAGTAGAACAATCTGCTGTTTTCCCTCCAGACGGAAAAGAGGCACTAATTTGAGGGGTTTGAGCCCTGCCTCCATATGCGCATAAGCGATCTCGCTATCTGGATTCTTCAAGGTGCCGGTAAATCTGGCAACGACCGTATTTGCCTCTCCGCTGCCATAAACCACGTCGGCAATGTCAAATTCCTGTTGGATGATCTCGAAGTATTTTGTCTGGTCATAGGGCATAATGGATTTCCTGTTCTTGTTCAGGACATATTGTAGTAGGAAAAAAGGACAACCCGCATAAGAGATTTCTTAAACAGGCGGGAATGGATGGGAGTCGAACCCACCACGACCTGCCTAACAGCCCGTCACCGATTTTGAAGACCGGGGGACCCACCGGGACCCTGCCATTCCCATTAAAAGCATATCCTATAGGGGAAAGCTTGTAAAGAGAAGTTACCTAAGAAGGGTGATCTTTTCAACACCCCTGACCTGAGAGAAAGCTGCTCCCTGAGCGATATGGGTGTGAACCAATACAGGATCAAGCACGCGCACCCCTGCCAGGATATCCAACCCGAAATCGAAAAGCAGGGGAGTCATGGGAGTGCTGGGACCCATCATGATCTTCAATGTGTGGACATCACACAGAGAGAGATATTTTTCTGCCCAATTATTAATGAGCGTATTGGCGGTCATAGCGAGGATATCAGCCCGGGGCAGCAGATTCTCAGCTTCGGAAGGGAGATATTCCCCCTCAGCTGGTTGCAGGTCGATGACCCAAACGGTTTTCGCCACCTGTTTTACTTTGGAGGCAAATGGGAAATGCCCGATCAAAGCAACATTCTTCCCCTTTCCTTTTTCCAATAGTACATCCGCTACATTCACAATTTTGCGATTTGCTGTGGGAGGATCCAACAGTGAATTGATGGCAGCCAGAGCAATGCTTACCTCGAGAGAGTTCAGTGATGAATGCAGGGTAGCAAGTTCGAGGGCACTCTTTTTCAGCAGCGATCCGGCATCGGAAACGAGCTGTTCTCCATGTGGCTGACAACCCAAGACGGTAGAAGCCATGCCGCTATGATGACTGGTCACCAGCGTCCAATGCGCACAGACCTCGATCAGTTTCACTGAATAATCTTGCCGCAAAGCAGAATAAATGGTGGATAGAATAGTATTCATTTTTGATCTTGTGGACTGAATCTTGAAGCAAAAGACCCCCCTTTGGGAGGTCTTTTCTTTGTTATTCTGCCAACACCACTTCCACGGGAGTGGTGTGCATGAGATTATCAGAAATGGGGCAGCGGCGATCCACCTCTTCGATGAAAGCCTGTTTTTCTTCCTGGCTAAGGTCGGCATCAATCTTCACGGAAGCTTTGAAAGATTTGAAACCAGCGCGATCCTTATCATCCTGACCGCGTAGAACTTCCAGATTCAATTCCCCTTCCACTTCCACTGAGACATCGCGTAATACAATACGCTTCTGGTTTGCTACGATCTTGGCGATCGTGATCAAGCAGCCAGCCAAAGAGATGAAGACATAATCGAGCGGGGTGGGTCCCTTATCAGTGCCACCCATGGCTGGGGGCTGATCAACGTAAGCGGTATGGGCACCGGCTTTGGTTTCGATCAAGAAACCTTCCAGACCCTTGGCGGTCACTTTTACGGTTTTATTGGTTGCCATAACTGTCCTCCGTCGTATTTTGATTCCCATTATAACAAATAGAAAAAAAGAACATGTTGGGTGGAAGAATGCGCGTGTTTTTTGCGAAGTAAAGAGTAGAAAATGGTTTTCTGTGTAGATGATAGTCTGTTCTTAACGGAAAAAAGCCCACGGCAAGATGGAATAAAAGAAAGGCTGCAACCAGAGCATCGACAAACCGAGCAGAACACCTAAAATCCAGCCGGCCACAATGTCACTGAGGTAATGAACCCCCAAGATCACCCGCGCAAAGCTGACTAGGAAGACCCAGATGGTGATCAAGATGGCGAGCGGGTTTAACTGCAAACCCCAGAACAACACCGCCAACATGGCAGCCCGGGCGGCATGCCCGGAAGGAAAAGAGTGCGGATCACTATTGCGGTAGATGGCACCCCAATCTCCGGCAGGACGACTGCGCTTGATGATGAACTTTATAGCGAGCACAAAAATTGCTTGAATGAGAATAGAACCTGCCAGGAAAGCAGTGTAGGTGTGCCATTGCCCATCTGTGAACAACCAGATGGTGAAAAGGAATGCCAACCAGTACCAGGAATCACCGGAATGGGCGAAGAAAACCGCCAGGGTATGGATAAGTTTGTTCTTCTCTCCCCATTGGCGGAATTTTCCGGATAGGGAAACGTCTTTTTGTAGAATATTTTCGACCCATTTTTTCATAATCAAAAAGTCCTGAAGCAATAGTGCAACCCATTTTAACACTTTTCCAGGCAAGTCTATGCGAGAATGCCGTTAAAATAAAATGGTTCAGGAGAAATCGTTATGCCGACTCTTTTTCAAGTGGATGCGTTTACCGACCGGATATTTCATGGGAATCCAGCGGCGGTATGTGTGCTGATAGAAAAAAGAGCCGATGGTTGGATGCAACAACTGGCACTGGAGATGAACCTCTCAGAAACTGCCTTCTTATTGCCAGAGGAAAAA
>JAAZNC010000059.1 GCA_012798455.1 Chloroflexota bacterium
CCTTGAAAGTTGGTGTCGCTCCTTCTTCTACCGGAGCTGCTTCTTCAGCAGGTGCAGCTTCTTCTTTTGGCGCACAGGCAGTCAATGCCATGGTTGCGATCAAAAGCACAGAAAGAGCCAAAAACAGTTTTTTATTCATTTATTCTTCTCCTTAAATTTTTTTACTGCTATATTCGGTACTGCTAACAATTTTTTCTAACCTACCACCTCCTTCTACGTAATTATATTCGTGCTTTTCATTTAACAAGAAGTGAAATTACCTTGACAGTAAATGATCAGCTTTTCGCATGGTCTGTAAAATATCTGCCATTATTTTTTCTTCATCCATATGCAATAGCTCACGTTGCCACATCAATGGCTTCCCATCCACAAAGACTGAGAGCACGTCAGTTCCGGTAGCAGAGAAGATCAAATTGGATAATAGCCGTCGTTCATCGATGAGATGGGGCGCAGGATATTCAATGATCGTAAGATCAGCTTTAAATCCGGGTTTGATCTCTCCGACTTTGGTGCTGAATCCAATTGATTTTCGACCATTGACGGTCATCATTTCAAAAACGGTTTCGGCGGGAAACATATCTGCTTCCATCGTCCGAACTTTCCCAAGGAGGGAAACCAAACGGGCTTCTTGCAGCATATCATAGATGCCACTGCTGGCTTCCCCATCACAGCCGATGGCGATATTCACACCCAATTTATAAAGGTCAGGCATGGGTGGCATACCATCTGTGATTTTGGTATTGGTCGACGGGCAGGTTACAACACTACAATCATATTCAGCTATCAATTGTTTATCGTGTTCCGTCAACCAAATATCATGCACCAATTGACAATCCGGTCCAAGCAATCCAAAGCGCTCCAGCGCTTCTACTTCGCTGCATCCAAAACGTTCATAGGCATTCTGGGTTTCCGTTTCACCCTCACTGCAGTGAGTATGGATGCCAACCCCCAGTTCATTTGCCAGGTCACGTGAGCCACGAATTAGTTCTTCGGTGCAGGCTGGCAGCCCCACCGGGCTGACACGTACGGTCAATCGCCCACCATAAGTACCATGCCATTTTTTATGCATATTGCGCATCACATCCAAGACCTGATCGGTACTCATATCCGGCGGCGGATTTTCACCCTCCTGAAAATCACCAATCGCCGTACAGACATCGGCGCGTAGCCCGCTATCTGCAATAGCCTGGATTGCTGCATCCAAGTGGGGACCTGAAGATGCCATTTCCGCCACGGTAGTGGTTCCAGATTTTAAAGCTTCGATACAGCCCAACATGGTTGCTTTATAGGTCTCCTCTTCGGTGAGATCGAACTGGGTGCTCATTGTGACCAGCCATTGGGTCAAATGCAAGTTATCATAAATGCCTCTTCCGAAAGATTGAGAAAGGTGAGTATGGCAATCCAAAAATCCGGGGATGACCAGGTTTCCTTTGAGATCATAGACTGTCTCATCCGGAAGTAATTCTTCCATGGATTTTTCGCTGGCAGTGATGATCTCATCATCTTCGATCAAGATATTGATTGGCTTTACTTCATAGGTTGTTGGATCAAAACTGATCCCATTCTTCAATAGTGTTTTCATTTAACTAACCTCTAAACTACTTTTACTTTTGTATTTTGATGCTCCATTTGATATAACTCCACTGCAGCATCCAGGGCTATATCGATGGCATTAGAAATAGATTCATCAATCGCTTGTGCACTGGCTTCCAAGCCGGGGCGCTGGTGGCAATCTACGGCACATAAAATGGTCCCCGCACGGCAACCCCTTGCCATTGCCAGGGGAAACAGGGTGGAAGATTCATTAGAGGTGATCAACACTCCTGCATCGATCCAGGGACGATCTAGTTTCAGATAATCCACATCTGCAAAAATAGATTCTGCATAGAAAGCATCGTGTCCACGAATGATACCCGGATAAACATCCACCTTCCTTTTTTGAGCCGCATGCAGCATGGCTTCCATGGTAAAAAAATCCGCCACTGCTGGATATTCCAGCGGGAAATATTCACGGCTGGTGCCATCCCCACGCACGGCTGCAGTTCCAACGATCAACGAGGGAATGGGCAACCATTTCTGCAGTGCGCCGCCCGTCCCAATACGAATAAATTTTCTGGCACCGACTTTAATCAGTTCTTCCACGGCAATCGCTACCGCCGGCCCACCGATCCCGGTAGACGTCACGCTGACTTTAATGCCTTGATAAGTGCCGGTGTAGGTGATGTACTGCCGCTTATGCGCAACCAGACTGGCTTCATCAAAATGTCCGGCGATCACGGCTGCTCGGTTGATATCTCCAGGTAAAAAAACGATCTCACCCACATCGCCCGGCAACAAATCGATATGATGTTGTTTTTCCATCATCACTCCGCCAGTCCTCGTTCCGCTAAAAGCTTGGCAGCTTCAATACCAGCCGTTACCATCTTGACGATATTGGTTTCCCAATCACAATTATCTGCATCTGGCATATAAATAGGATTTCCGCAGGTCAAGATGGCCCCGGCGCGAATACCTTGCATGCTGGAGATAACGAAGATCGAAGAAGATTCATTATCCAGCGCCAGCACACTCATATCAATCCAGGGTTGTAATCGTTCCATAAAATTTCCTTGTGCTTCAGGAGATTCCAGGTAATAAGCATCATGGGTGCGCACGATACCCAAGTGATATGGCATGTCTAACTTTTCACAGGCATCGATCAATGCCCGTACGATGCGGTAATCAGCCACCGCCGGGTATTCCATATTGATGAATTCTTCACTGGTATGCTCTCCACGCACGGCTCCGGTGGCAATGATAAACTCCCCTGGTTTGATGAAGGGTTGAATGACACCACAGGTTCCAATACGAATGATATTCTTGGCTCCGATACGAATCAATTCTTCCACACCAATGGCGGTTGGGGGACAACCCAATCCGGTGCTGGTGCAGCTCACCGCCACGCCATCCTTTTTGCCGGTGTAGGTGACATATTCCCGTTTCTCAGCAACCTTGGTCGCCTCCTCCATCAGAGCAGCAAACACTTCCACACGCTGGGGTTCTCCAGGGATTAATACGGTAGGAGCAATATCACCCTTTTTCATATCGACATGGTGTTGAATCTCAGAATGCACATCTTGACCTGTCATTATGCGCTCCTCAGGCTCCCTTGTGAATCTTCGGGTTCTTTACAATCGTCGACATGCCCAAAAAACCGAACAGCCCAACCAATCCGGACATCCAGAACACGCCTGCATATCCAAACGAATTGATCAAAGCAGCACCTATAAATGGAATCACTCCCGATAAAGGAGAAAGAGCCATTTGACTGGCTGCCGTATAATGTGGAACCTGGTCTGCCGGACTGAATTCATAGATGGTATTGAAATTGGTCATCTGGAATCCGCTCACCATCAAACCAGCCAAAATGAAAACCACATAGAACACAGTCAAACTGTTGAGATTGGCTGCCATCAGTGCTGCCACCACTCCTAACAAAGCAGATACCTTCACTACATTAATAAAGCCCGTCTTATCCCCCAACCAACCCCACACCGGATTTATGAGTGTTTCAGCCAGGGACATAATAGTTGTGAAAATTCCGATCTGTCCCGCGGTGATATCTCCTTTCGCCAAGGCTGCCAGTGTGTAATATGAAGCGCCTATCTCAAGCACCACCATCAATCCGCGAAAGATCAGGTAGCGGACGAAATTCTTATTCCGCAAGGGTTTGTTATGATCTTCAGATCGTTTTTCATCTTCATTCATTCTGGGAGGCACTGACTCTCTCCAGGAGAGGATCGCTCCGAAAGAGATCATGGATGCCAAAAAACTAATCCCGAAAATGACCTGGATAGCTTGTTGATAAGGGTAGGAATCCAGCAAGTAGGTTAACAAAGCGCCCATGGCAATTCCCAGCAACCCACCCAAGAAATTGGAGACACCGAACAACATACCTCTTTTACGCGGGATCATTTTGCCCATAAAATCGATCCAGGCAGGCACATAGAAACCACTGGCGACATTCTGCAAGATCATCATGGCAAAAAAGATGATCAGGGTTAGGGTACTGGGTAAATTCAACAAAGGTTGAATGATGGAAAGAAAAAGAAATCCCAAGATCCCAAACCGTTGTAAAAAGGCTGCAACCAGAAGATATTTTTTTCGGTCGGTTTTTCCCGCCAGGAAACGTGCCATGAAAGGCTGTGGTAACGTATTCCCCAATATGTAAATGGCAGGGATCATCCCGATCAAAATACTCGAGTCGGTAAAATGTTGCACATAGTAAGGCAGAACGGTGTACGGAGATAAGCCCATAAAGATGAAGAAGAACATCATGTTATCAAGCGCCATCCAGAAGAAATTCCAACGGTAATCCTTCTCAACCCGTTCTTGATATTGTTTTAGAGTAAGTTCCATGAAATCAGCCTGCTTTTATCCAAACTTCTGTTTGAGTTTGACCGTAGCATCCAGCGCGATCAACGTTTCTAATTTGATCGCATCCGAAAGCTGCTCAGTGCTGATCATTTCATCAGGGAAAAGGTGATGCCCAACCGGGATCAGAATCGTACCACTCCTGCATTTTCGCACGGTCGCAAGTGTAAACAGGGTGGATGATTCATTCTCAGTTGAAAGCACGCCACTATCGATCCAAGGTTTGTCCTTGACCAAATAATCTCCGCCCGCCAAGATGGATTCCGCATAGAAAGAATCATGAGCGCGGATGATACCCACATGAGGGTTCACACCACGTTCTTTGGCAGCAGCGATCAAGGCTTCCAATGTATCAAAATCTGCTACTGCCGGGTATTCCAGTGGAAAATATTCACGGCTGGTTCCATCTCCACGCACCGCGCCGCTGGCAATGATCACATCACCTAAACGTACTTGTTTTTGCAGCGCTCCGCATGTTCCAATGCGGATGAAATTCTTGGCGCCAACATTGATCAATTCTTCTACTGCAATGGCAAGTGCCGGGCAACCGATTCCGGTTGATGTGACACTGACTTTGGTTCCTTTATAAGTGCCGGTATAGGTTACATACTGGCGTTTGTGCGCGACAAATTCCGCTTCATCAAAAAGGTCTGCAATGAATTTCGCACGATGGACATCGCCGGGTAAAAATACGGTCTCGGCAACATCGCCGGGTTTTAAATCAATATGGTGTTGTTTTTCCATGATATTCCTTCCTATTTCGCCAAACCACGCTCATGCAGTAACTTGGCTGCCTCAATCGCTGCCGATACCATCTTGCAAATGTTCTCTTCTTCATGGATCTTCTCTTCGTGCTCTTCCAAGATCGAGTATCCGCTAGCCAAGATCGTTCCGGCGCGAATACCTTGCATGCCGGAGATCACGAAGATCGCCGATGATTCATTTTCAAGAGCCAGTACGCCCATATCCACCCAGGGTTGCAAGCGTTTTCGATAATCACCCAAAGCCCAGGGTGATTCCAGATAGAACGCATCATGCGAACGCACAATGCCGAGGTGGTAAGGCAAGTGCAACTTTTCACAGGCATCGATCAATGCCCGTACAATACGGTAATCGGCAACCGCCGGATATTCCATATTGATGAATTCTTCGCTGGTGTGTTCACCACGTACTGCACCGGTGGCGATGATCATATGCCCGGGTTCCAAAAAAGGCTGGATAGCACCGCAGGTTCCGATACGGATGATATTCTTCGCACCAATGCGAATTAGCTCTTCTACACCGATAGCAGTAGGAGGGCAGCCCAATCCGGTGCTGGTGCAACTGATCGGAACGCCGTCTTTTTTACCGGTATAGGTGATATATTCACGTTTCTCTGCAACTTTATTTGCTTCATCCATCAGCGAAGCGAATAATTCCACACGTCCCGGATCGCCGGGAATGAGAACGGTTGGGGCTACATCCCCTTTTTTCATATCAATGTGATGTTGTTTTTCTGAATGTATATCCTGGCTGGTCATAATAACTCCTTTAAATAAAATCTAAATAGTCCTTTTAATTAATAAATTAAAAGGAGGTGCTATTCACCCATAGACGGGTGCGCCAGGAGTTATCTCCAAACAGCATGCCAGCGATAAATTACACTTGGGGATTTCAGCGAGTCAAAGAAGTCAGATAGAAAAAACAAGCTTTTGGTTTTTGCAAAATTGGCAGCCATTGCAATGAAACCATCCTCTCTCTCAACAATTTTGAGATTTTCCTCATTATTGTTGATTCAAGACGGCGTATGAAGTGTATACGGCCCCTATCCCGCTTCATCAACTGGTACCATCATACAATGAAACATTTTTCATGTCAAGTGGTCTTAACCACTTGGGATTTTATTATATAATTATACTGATACCCTTATATCAGCCAAATCCGATGTAAAACTAGACAAGGAAGAAACGTTATGGGTCACTATTTCATCTACAAACAACAAGTTTTTGAAACCACTATGAAGCTGGTTGAAGTCGATTTAATCCGCATTTCAGCAGGGAATATCAGCATGCGTTTGCCGGATGGAAATATTGCGATTACACCATCTGGAATTCCTTATGATCACATGCATCCGGAAGATGTAGTGATAACGGATATAAATGGTAAAAAGATAGAAGGGAAATTCAACCCTTCATCTGAAAAAGCCCTCCATTATGAAATATATCGAACCAACTCCGAAGTCAGCGCGGTAATCCATACTCATTCGCGCTATGCCATTGCTTTTTCAACAGTGGAGATGGAGTTACCTGTGATCTGCCTTGAGTTGCTCTTCGTTGGTGGTCCAATCCCTGTTGCCGATTATCAATGCCCTGGCACAACCGAAGTGGGAACGGGGGCAGCTGCATTTTTTGACAGTCGCCCGGATCTAAAAGGATTGATTTTAAAAAATCACGGGATGGTTGCCATTGGGGAAACCCTCGATGCAGCATATCAGAATGCTTATAATCTAGAAACAGGGGCAGAGATTTATCATATTGCTTTACAGACAGGGAAAAAACCTGCTGCTCTTACAGAAAGCCAAATAAAAGATATTTTTGCGCATTATAAAAAAACAAAATAACAAAAAAATCCTCATTATTTATTAATTTTCAAGTGTCCCTTTTTTATCTTTCCTACGATTAAACATGATGAAGGACAGTAAAGGAGGCTCATGACACATTCACCACACCTTTTGGTCGATACGGACAAACCACCAGCAAATGACGATTGCGCCTTGGTAGCAAAGATGAAAACCAGTCCAAATACATTCGAAGAACTGTACCGGCGCAACGTACAGGCGGTTTATAAATATTTCTACAACCGCACTCACAATCAAAATGAAGCGGAAGATCTGACTACCCAAACCTTCCTGGCAGCGCTAGAAGCATTGCCCCATTACAACGATCATGGTACCTTTGTTGCTTGGTTGTTCTCGATCGCCAGAAGAAAAGCCGTCGATCACTTCCGCGCGAATGCCAGGCGCACTACCCAAGATCTGCCTGATGATATTCCAGTTGATAGTGATTTCCTGAATGATGTGATCCGCACCGAACGGCTGCAAAACATTGCAGTTATTTTCAATGCCCTCCCAGAGAAGGACAAGGAGTTGATCCGTCTGCGCTACGTGGTAGAACTCAGTTTCGCGGAGATAGGACGCATCCTGCACCGTAGCGAGGGAGCGGTTAAAAAAGCTGTTTACCGCATCATCGAACGGATGAGAAAACAGTTGGAGGAAAATTATGAATAAGGAAATTCTCCTTTTTGAAAACGAGCTGCGGAAAGCCCTCTCCACACCGGATGCGCGTCCCGAATTTGTCACCAAGCTTGAGAGTCAGTTAAAGAAGACATCCGTATCTGATAAACATTTCTCTCATCAGAGCCACAGACTGAGACCTGCCTGGGTAGTGGTTATGTGCATCGTTTTTACCCTCGCAGCGGGAATATTGCTGATCGGTCCAGAAAAGGTATATGCAGAGGTTTTGAAACTTCTGGGCTACATCCCCGGAATTGGCATCGTGGATCAGACGCAGCCCATCCGCGTTCTATCCGGACCGGTACGGGTCACCCGCGACGGGGTGACCGTTTCGGTGAATCAGGCACTGCTCACCCCGCAAAAGACAGAGATCGATTACGGATTTTCGGGAGTTCCCCTTTCAGCTTACCCCAAAAATGAAGCGGTTTCAGGCTGCATCAAGCAAGAATACATCATGCTGCCCGACGGAACAATGATCGCCAAAACTGATCCTATCCCACTGGACGTGGATCAGGTTATCTTTGTAATCCCCTGCCTCTTCAACACGCTCCCGGATACCGTTCCGACCAATTGGGAAATTCCCCTGACGTTTATTCTGCTTCCTGCCGAGACAACCGTTCTGCCGGTTCAGGAATCAACTTCTTCAACCACAACTCCGGCGGATAAATCACAAACCGCTACGTCTTCCCCCATCCAGATCGATGAAACCATCAATACCGAAGACGGATTTATCCTGCTCGGCTGGTTCCATGCCGATATCGCCGATAACGAGCAGCTCCAGCTCACCAGCGTTATCTACACCGATGCTAAGGGGAAACTTATCGACACAAGTTTTCCTGAAGATATCGATCTGTCTACCTCCGGTGAGCCAGTTGGGCTATATGACTTTCCCTGGTCAATAAAATTTAACTCGGAAGATACTGAATTCCCGATCACCATTCATTACTCCGGCAAAATATATACAAAAGTCGATCTTGCTGATCCTTTTGAATATGAATTTGATGCTGGAGAGAATCCGCAGGAGGGTCAGGAATGGGAAATCAACCATGATTTCGATCTGGATGGTTCGAATTTCCGCCTGGTTTCCATCCGTACTACTACAGGGCATGCTTATGGTGGTTATTCATTAAGATTTGAAGGTGATGTGGAACTGAACTTTTCCATGCAGGTGAAAGACCATCCTGCTATTGGGGGTGGAGGAGGTCCTTATTCGCGCAGCATGGAATTTGAAAAAGTACCCACCGGAAAGATTGTGTTTCAGTTTTATGATTTCTATAAGCTGAGCGGAACCCGCGACTGGGAAGAACAATGGCAGCCCGAAACGCTTCCAACACCGCGACCTGAAACCCAGAGTGCCGCAGATGTCTGCCTGGACGCAAATTCTTATTCAAATCTGCCCGATTTGCCGGATGGACTGGATGGCTGGATGGTACTGACGCAGCTCAACCCCGAAACACAGCTGGTTCTGCAAAGTTTAGATGGAGAGGAAGTAGCATTTACTATACCGAATGCAACTCGCGGTGCTTTAAATGCTGATGGGACAAAACTGGCTTACCCCAGCGACGAAGGGATTGTCATTGTTGATCTGGCTACCCAACAATCCGGCATCCTGCCTAACAGCAGTGGCGGGTATGACCTGCACTGGTCACCGGATGGGAAGTATCTCGCACTGCTCAATCCGCTTTCAGAATATGGCATTTTCGTAGCCGCGCTGGATGGCAGCAAAAGCAAACAATTGACCAATCTGGGGTACGAATCCATTGCAGGCTGGTCACCGGATGGCAGCCTGATCTACTTCGCCGTGCCGGATGCCGGGGGAAAAGGCTTTATGCTGCAGGCGGTCAACGTCAATACAGGCAGCATGCATGACTTCTTCATTCTCGATGATTCTTCCCGCAAAGCTCCTTACCCTGCCGTCTCGCCGGATGGGCAGTGGGTAGCCTACCGTGGACGTGATAACAGCAGCCTCTATATCAAAGGAATGGATGGCAGTTCAGCCAGATTGATACTGGATAAATCCGCCGATGCCATCAGTGGAATTGTTTGGGAAAAAGATGGCTATCTGTTGGGAGTAAGCTTGATAACCGACCAATACAGTGATGGAGAGATCATTCTAATGCAGTTTGAGAATTGTGAGATCTATAAACTACCTGGCTTGCACGGGGAGTTGGAAGGGATTTTTATCCCATAATAGCATCCCAGTTGATTATAAAATCCTGCACCATATAAGAGGTGCAGGATTTACGATTATTTCTGTTTTTCCAGTTTCACGAAATGAGCGATGGCTTTTTCCATGAAAGCTGCCAAACCAGGTGCTACCGTTTCATAGGTAGCCCGAAATCTTGGGTCGTCATTATACATATGCCCCAACACTTCATAGTGTTCCAGGCTAACCTCATAGAAGAACTGCATATTTCTCCAATATTGGTGCATCAGTTCCATAACTTGTGGACTATCGTAACCTAGCGACATGGAATCTGCAATCTTATGGTGAAACAAATCACCATTTTTAATCATCTCTTTTTGTTGTTCTTTTGTAAGACTATTCCAGCGCTTCATACTGGTATCTAATGGTTCATCACCATATTTGTCTCTAACTATTTTTTCATATTCCTTTTGTTTTTCTTCTGAAAAACCCGCATATAGTTCTTGGTCTGACATGTTTTGGTCTCCTCCAATGAATTGTATGGTTTTGTCAATTGTGGCAATGAGCTGGTCAATACGCACTCGCTGTTTCTGCAGGTTAGTACGATGCACAAGCAGAGCTGATCGCATATCAAACTCTGGTTGTGTGAAAATTTCCCTGATCTGCTCCAATGAAAAATCCAATTCACGGAAGAACAGGATCTGCTGCAATTTAAGCAGGTGCGCATGCCGATACACACGGTAGCGATTTTCGTTTTGTCGCTCTGGTGTCAGCAACCCGATCTGGTCGTAATAATGCAGGGTGCGCGGGCTGATGCCAGCCATTTCTGCTAGTTCTTTGACCGAATAGGATTTCTGCACAGTTTCCATGATCCTTATCATAAACTATGACGTAAGGTCAATGTCAAGATGAATTTATTATAAAATTGGATTATTAATGACAAAATATAAAAAACTGATAGGTAGAGAAAACTAACAACTTGAACATATTTCTGTTAACGAACTCTTAAGAACTATTTTGAGTTCTACATTTGTAAATTTCCCCTTTTACTTGCTAATGTAGCTTGATAGACCGTTTCAAAAGAAACATTATGCTCTTTTGCACAACGTTCAACATCATCATACTCAGGTTTTATTCTAACAAGGCCGTATCCTGTAGAGATTTTGATTCGAATATCTCCAAACGTGGTGTTCACTGATATGATATCAGATTCTAATACATAGCGGTTGAAATTCGATTGTCGGACACCTATTGTAGATGTATGTTTGAGCATCAGCGCTGCCATTTCATAGGCACGATCAGAATTGCACATGCAAACCAACATCTGGGCAGGACGATTCTTTTTCATTTGAATCGGAATGATGAATGCATCCAACGCACCATTATCTAATAAAATTTGCATCGCAAAACCAAGGGCTTCGGGAGTCATATCATCAAGATTGCAACATAATTCTACAACCTGCTCTTCAGGGGTGTTGCTGGCCGTGCAGTCTCCCAAAAATGCGCGCACACAATTCACAGCTTTAAAATCTTTCTTTCCCATACCATACCCCACTGCCGTAACTTGCATAACAGGCATATTCGAAAAACTATCGGCAAAATGTTTTAACAGTGCGGCACCTGTAGGGGTACATAATTCACCCTTTACACCCCCTGAATATATTGGAACCCCCTGCAATAGATAAGTAGTGGCAGGCGCAGGTACTGGTAATATCCCATGAGAGGTTTTTACCTGACCGTTTCCGACGCAAATAGGGGAAATGATGATTCGTTCTGGAGCAAGCAACTCTAACAATAAACAGACACCGACAATATCTACTACGGCATCCAGGGTGCCCACTTCGTGAAAATGGATCTCGCTCACTGGAACGCCATGAACATGCGATTCTGCCGAAGCGATCAAATCGTAGACTGCTTTTGCATGAGATTTGACAGAATCAGAAATAGGGAGGGTGTCAATCAGTTCTGTGATGGTTTTCATTGTGGAAGAACTGTGGCCGTGAACATGTTCGTGGTAGTTCATAGAAGGTATATGTACACCGTCAAAGTCCTTACATGTTACGTAATCATGGTCAAGATTGTGTTGATGGTCATGGATATTTGATCCCTCAAGTTCATGGTGAGGATCGCCAGCGTGATAAGTTAGCCCGCTCTCCTCTTCAACTCCTTCAATTTCAACCACAATGCTTGTGCCTTTAATTCCACACTTATCCACAACGGTGCGTTTGACATTGACTCCCGGAATGCCCAGTGAATTCAGGGTATGCAAAAACTGGTCAGGATATGGGTAGAGTTCTAGCAAGGCAGCCATCATCATATCACCTGCTGCGCCCATATTGCACTCGAAGTAAAGTGTCTTCATTGGCATGCCTCCATCTGATTGATCATATTCGCAAGATATCCAGCTCCAAAACCATTATCAATATTCACCACACTAACCCCGCTGGCGCAAGAGTTTAGCATTGATAGCAACGCAGCCACCCCGCCAAAACTAGTGCCATAGCCCACGCTAGTGGGTACCGCAATCACGGGGCAATCAACCAATCCACCGATCACGCTAGCAAGAGCCCCCTCCATCCCCGCAACAGCTACAACAACACGGCAACTCATTAACACATCTAGTTGCGTTAACAGACGATGTATTCCAGACACTCCAACATCGTACAAACGGGTCACAGTACTGCCAAGTGTTTCCGCGGTAAGAGCTGCTTCCTCGCATACAGATATATCGCTTGTACCACCCGAGGCCACCACAACCAAACCGACTTTTGGTTTCGTTGTGTCGCGCACTGCAATTGCTAATTTTGGAATGGGATAATATTCGATTGGAACAAGCGCGTTCAAAGATTCTGCCGTTTCTGCCGATAGTCGCGTGATGAGAATATTTGTTGCACCATTATGGGTTAAACCCATAATAATTCCTGCAATTTGTTCACTTGTTTTATTTTGTCCAAAAATCACTTCATGCGAGCCCTGTCGTATGACACGATGATGATCGACTTTGGCATAGCCCAGGTCCTCAAATGGTTGAAGTTTCAATTTCAGTATTGCTTCTTCCGGTTTAACAGAACCTGACTGTACTCCATGTAACAATGTCAATATTTCAGTTTTGTTCATTGATGCTCTTTTGGTTAATTTCTACATTCCAAATCCAAAAAAACTTCATCGAAATACTGGGAAAAATAGCTTAATACGTCAAATCGCAATGCATTTATCCGATCGAACTGAGTTCCTAACAACTGTATTCTCGCGACATCGTGGAATATCCTTACACGAAAATCGCTGAATCCTAATTCAAACAGATAGGTTTCTGCTCTTTCCACTTTTCTTAATGTTTCTTTGTTAATGGGCGTACCGGTTGGTATACGCGTTGCCAGACAGGAATTCGAAGGCTTATTCCACGTAGAAAGCCCTGCATGCTGAGAAAGCTCCCGTATTTGAGATTTAGAAAGACCACTCTCTCGCAATGGAGAAGACACCCCTAATTCACTTAGAGCTTGCATACCAGGTCTGTTTTCCACGTCATCGGACGCATTTGTACCATCAATGATCATTTCACAACCGTCCGCAGCTGCTGCTGATTGTATCAAGCGAAAAAAGGCGTATTTGCAGTGATAACATCGATCTGCTTCATTTTGAATAATATTGGGCACACTGAACACGTCAAAGCTCAATATTTTTAATGGAACCCCAATAACATCAGCCAGGCATCTTGCATTGTTCGTTTCGTGTCGCGTTTGGAACTGCGTTTTTATATAGTACGGGCGAATATCACATCCACACTCCTTCGCTACAGAAAGCAAAAATGCAGAGTCGGCGCCACCAGAAAAAGCAAGCGCCACTCTATTCTTATCTCGGAAATATTTCTGAATCATCATAACTCTCACCGATATGGAATACTCACATCCTCACCAGGGATATTTTTCTTGTTTCGTTTAAAAAATACTCAGATTTCAGGAACACCTGCCGTTTATGGTTAACGTCCAAGTATACGATGACCCATCCAGATAAATTATCGCGATAGAACTTTGATCACACTTTTTTTCACAGGTGCAGGTATGTTTCTGGCAGCCAATTGAGGGGCATGTGCATCCATCGGAAACAGGACAAGAAACTCTCCTTTTTTCAAATCTATGAATTCCACCCTTTCAGCATTGATTTCTGCAGTCCAAATATCATTCGTTTCATCGTATTCCGATTTATTCTCGATCTGGTTAGCAGATAACACGCCAATTGTTTCTTCGCCTTCAAGAATCACCTGGATATCAATAAATTTTTTATGTCCCTCAACCCGAACTTGTTTTTCAAGTAGTTGTGTTTCATAGGTGGAGAGAATCAATTTGCTCCCATCATCCAGCATATATTCCCCCTCTTTGATGGAAGAAAAATCAATCTTCTCAATCGATGCCAGTGCTCTTTTTACATGAGCCGGTAGTTCAAGTGTTTCAAGAGGATAAATAAGTGTTTCTTTTATCATCTTTTACCCTGCATTCGTTGAAAATGTCTTTCCGTCGAAACAGTCGGGAATATCAAATTGTGTGAAACGAATCTCTGTGCGATTTGCGGTATATGCAACGGATATTCGTTTTTCACCGCTTTGGATTATCGCCGGGTAGCTATATTCACCTATAGCGTCTTCAATATCAGCAACCACATGCCACGTATCTCCTTCATCATTTGACAACAGGATGCTCAACGGACTGCGGGGTCCCCAAACTGGAAAGGCACGTGAAGAATTTACTTCCTGATTATCTGGATCGATGATGGTCAAGATTTGTTTCGAATCCGCCTCACATAATTCCTGCACATTGATTTCAACAGGTCGGTCTTTTGGATGTACGACTATACTGCCATCACGCCCAAGACCACAAGGATTGCAGACTAAAACAATGCGATTCTTGGTCAACTTAACCATATCAATACCACTGTTATTGTTGGGTATTCCAGTGGCTTCAGGTTCCGACCATGTATTCCCATCATCACCAGATCGGGTCTGGTAAACCAAACCCTCCCACGTTCGCATAAAAGCCAGTAATTCTCCACTTTCTTTTTGGATAATGCTTGGTTGGTGCAGACGAGCGTTCGTTCTGGGACAGTTGATGATTTCCCAACTTTCGTTCCCTTTTGGTAGACGCAGGAAAACCGCCTGCCAACTTTCTTCATATTCGCAGGGCAATATCCAAGTGCCCGCTTTTGTACAAATCGGCTTATTTTTTCCGAGAATTCCTGCCTGATTGATGAAAAGCTCAAGATCTGACCATGACCTGCCATCATCGTAAGAACGTTTTACGAACAACCTCGTTCCCCCTTGACACCACTTGCCATAATTAATGGGAGCAAGAAGCCACACCGCTTCATCCGGTCCGATGAATAATCGCGGATTGCCAGCCGCTTTGTCGATCACGTTCACGGTGACGCGCGCTGGTGACCATCCTTCTTTATTTTTCTCTTTGCGGCTGGTGAGGATAACGGAATTCTTTGCGCCCTCCTCATCTCCTGCAAACCATGCGGCAAGCAGATCCCCATTCATCATCTCGCATAACGCCACTGAGTGACAGGATTTGAACTCGGCATTGCTTTGAAAGATTTGCATGGTCTTCATCATTGAGCCCGCTTTTTAATAATCTCTCGTACACGTTCCAGGTCTTCTTGCGTATCTACGCTGAGACCTTCATATGGAACCGTTACTTTCACAACTCTCATCCGTATCCCATTCTCGAGAATGCGCAATTGTTCCAAAGATTCGGTTATCTCTAACGGTGTCTGCGGCATGTCAACGTATTGCATCAAAAAATCTTTCCTGTAAACATACACACCGATATGTTCATAAGCTGTATACGCTTCTTTATTGCGAGGATAGGGGATTGGCGCTCTGGAAAAAAGCAGTGCATTCCCCTTTAAATCGAATAAAGTCTTTACCACATGGGGGCTAGAAATGTCTTCTTCAGAAAGGATCGGACGGCAGAGAGTGCATGCTTTCAATTCCCGATCATCCAACATGGGTTGAATCGCTTCATCGATCATTCGTGGATCAATGAGTGGTTCGTCGCCTTGAATATTCACAACAACACCTGCTTCTATCGTTTTTGCAACTTCAGCAATGCGATCTGTTCCATTCTTGTGATTCATGGAAGTCATTTGAGCTTTTCCGCCAAAATTTTTTACCGCCGCTACAATTCTTTCATCATCTGTAGCAACAATGACTTCATGAATCAATTTTGATAACTGCACACGTTCATAAACGTGTTGAATCATCGGTTTTCCACAAATATCCTTTAAGGGTTTTCCCTCAAGACGCGATGATCCATAGCGAGCGGGGATGATACCTAAAACAAACATTTCTTTCTCCTATTGGTATGATTGTCCAATCCTTATCATTTGTTCACGATCGAATGGATGAATCTCATCCACGATCCATTCACGCATTTTTTGTCCTTCTTCAGTCTGCTGCGGATGGTTTATAAAATCCAACTCGATCTTCAATCTTTCTGCGACATGCCAGGCAATAACGGGCCAAACAACGCCAATATCCCCCACCACCGGAATGCTCGTTTCCAACCTGGCAAAGCCCGACATTTCCATGCGGAATGGAATTCCCGTCAGCTTTGTTTTTGGCAAGCCTTTGTTAATCGCATTTTGCACGGATGAGTCCTGCCTCTGCATATCCCACGCACGTTTGAGGTTAGGGTCAAGGTCAATGCGGATAAGTGTTTTGTTTTCCAAACTATAACTTTTATACCCATCCCAATACCCCCAAACTCCATGACCGGTATAGGTTTCAAAAGGACCATCGTGAATTTCCTGGGTGAGTGCCACAGCCGATTCGATCAACACATCTGCACTTCCAAGCATTTGTGCCATTTTCATGCAGCGTTCCGTGATTGAAATGCTGTCACCAATACATAAGCCAACTCCACCTCCGCCAATCAATTGAGGAACGCTGACCAGTACAGGTAATCTCTTTCTGGCTCCGCTTCCTATCATGGTATGGGGGTCAGCACCCCAACCAGCCGCTGTCTCAAAAGGTACGCCGTATGCCCTGGCAATGCCCAGAATTTCTTTCGCAATTCTTTCAGAGCGCAGCCCCATAGGGTAACCCATGTTTCCGGCTGCCTTGATAATCACATCCCCTTCCAGTTGGTTACCACGCTGCATTAGCTCATAGTCAATGTTCATCTCTTGATCAATAACATCCAACCATTGGGGGGGCAGTTGAGTGATCTCAAAAAACTCGCCTTTCGGTAACAGATTCTTATTTATTCCCAGCTTAACACCATTAACTCGTTTAACCTTATCCAAAACACCTGCAAGTTCGTGCGAGATGACTGCCGAACTGGTCGATAACCCATCCACCACTCCTTTATTCATCAATTCAGCCATCAAGGTAGTCACTCCTTCGTGCAAATTCGGGCCACTACCAAGGATTACAACAACCTTTTCCCCTGTTTCTTTTGCTTTGACAATTTTTTCGATTGAAAGTTGAACAAAGTTCCTGGTTTCTAGACTCAATTGAGCTTCATAACTCTCAATCTTTTTATCAGTCATTCCAAATAATGGCATTACTTTTCTCCTGAAATGGTCTTTTTCTATTTCAGTCCAGTGGTCGCGATCCCTTGAACGAAGTAGCGTTGTAAGAAAACAAACAGAAGGACAGGCAGGATAATTGATAGCAAAGCTGCCGCCATAACAATGCCATATGGCGGTTGATTTGAAAGTCCTGTCTCCACCTGAAAGACATTCACTGATAGCCCTACTGGCAGCGTCTTCACGGCATCATTACTGCTCGCAATGAGTGGCCACAACAAATTATTCCAACTTTTAACTGCAGTGAAGATTACTGAGGTAACAATAGCGGGTTTTGTCAATGGCAGAATCACCTTTAAAAAAACACCCCAGTTTGAACACCCATCCAAAACAGCCGCTTCCTCCAGATCGAGTGGCAATTGTTGGATGAACTGTTTGAACAAGAAAACACTTACCCCGCTGGTACTCATGGGTAAAATCAATCCCCAATAGGTATTCTTCAATCCCATTTTTGTTATTAACAAATAGAGTTGTGGAGTATATGCGAAGAAAGGAATCATAATAGTTAGCATCACCATAGAAAAAAGTATGTTCTTTCCACGCATTTTTAAACGAGCAAAAGCATAACCTGCCGGCAAACTCACTATTAATGTCAATACAACAGTGCCAAACGTGACAATTAAGCTGTTCGCTGTCCATTTTAGATATGGATACTGTTGCAACACATACTGATAATTCTCCACAGTAAACGTTCGCGGAATCCATTCCCATGTTCTGGAAAGCACCTGCCCTTGTGGTTTCAGCGACGTTGATACCATAACGAGGATTGGAACGAGGTAATACGCCGTCACAAGAAACAGAAGCACATAAGTAAATAATAAAGATAGCCTTTTCTTTTTCACACATCGCTCCTTTTATTCGCTTTCATTTGAATCAGGGTGATGATGATGATAATTGCACAGGTAACTACAGATAGTGCAGCCGAATATCCCAATCGAAAACTTTTGAACGCTTCAATATAGCTCTTATAAACCAGCGTGGTGGTCGACCCGAGCGGTCCGCCCTGTGTCATAACATATGCTTCATCGAACATTTGGAACGAATTCGCAGCGCACAGCACAGTGACATACAGGATGATGGGCTTTAGCTGGGGAATCGTAATATAGAGAAAACTTTGAAAAGACGATGCCCCATCCACCTGAGCCGCTTGGTAAAGTTCTTCTGGGATACCTTGAATAGCAGCCAGGAAAGTAACCGTATTAAAACCAATTGACCACCAGATGTTCATGATCACGATAGAATACAAAGCAATATTCGGATCTGATAACCAGCCAATGAAAGGTAATCCGAGTTGCTGGAGATACGTATTAATAATTCCAAAATTACGTTCAAACATCCAACGCCATATAATTCCGGCAACTGCACTTGAAATGACATATGGCATAATCACAATGGTTCGTGCTACGCCACGTCCGCGAACTTTCCGGTTGAGTAAAATTGCCATCAATAAACCCAAGATTGTTAAAACAACTGTTACAAGAATCGTATAAATGAAGGTATTGGAAAGCGTTTTTGGAAAATAGCGGTCGCTGAATATATTCTTGTAATTTTCAAATCCGATGAACTTTGGGGTCCCTACAATGCTCCATTCCGTGAAACTCATTGGTACAATAGATATTGCAGGGAGGAAGAAGAAAATAAAGTAAATGAGGAGATAAGGCAGAAGAAACCAACCTGCCGAACTGAGATTCATCCTTTTTTTACCAAACATCTTCTTCCTCCTTCGTTTTCAACTGCTTATTGTCCTAAAAGCTCGTTCACCATTGTTTCTACTTCATTTAAAGCTTCTTGTGGCGTCATCGCATTCAATAACGTTGACTCCATCAGAACTACGAAAGGAGAATTAGAATCTCTGCCAAAGACCAGCGATTCATTTTTAATTGAAGGATAGTAATGAGCATTAGGTAATGTCACTGCGAAAGCCTGCGCTTTTTCGAGCTCTTCAAATTCATTGCTTTCCAAGACAGACAGTTTTACAGGCAGGTGACCCGCTTTTTGTGTCCAGATCAGACTGTTATCCGAAAGAAAACGAGCAAAACTCATTGCAGCCGCCATGCGAGTTTCATCTTTTGTGTCAGGTAAGGCTAGCATATGAGAATCCGCCCAAGCTGCTTCTTGATCATAAAAGACCGGTAGAGGTGCAGTTGCATATTCAAGCTCTTCAACCGAATTGAAGTCAAATTGTGACCATGGTCCAGATATAACCATTCCAACAATGCCCTTCATAAAATCATCATCTGGACTCTGTTCCTGTTCGGGGATAACTTTATAGGTATAAACAAGGTCATACAGGAATTCAAGCGATTCCAAACCAGCATCAGTGTTAAAGGCAGCCGCGGTATTATCTTCATTCAGGATTTCGGCACCTTCATGCTGCCACAACAATGACATCCAGAGCCGGAAAGGAAGTCCACCACTGTATGCCAATCCCAATCCATACTGATCGGTTGTGCCATCCCCACTGGTATCTTTGGTTAACGCTTGAGCTGCATTCAGGAACTCTTCCATAGTAGCCGGCGGATTTGCCGGGTCCAACCCTGCTTCTTCAAACAAACCAACGTTGTAATATAACGCAAGCGGGTGGAGATCAAATGGAACAGCATATTGTTTATCACCAATAAAACTGCCATTCCAAGCCGACTCAATGAAATCCTCTTTTGCAAAACCGTATTCAGGCATGAGGTTTGTAAGGTCTGCCAAAATACCCAAATCGACGTTTTGGTACAATCCACTTTGTTGAATGGTCATGATATCTGGTGGAGTGCCCGTTTCAAAGTCCAAGAGGATCTTTGAATACAACGTGCTCCAATCAAGGATCACTTCTTCTACATACACATTATCCTGGTTTGTTTCGTTGTATTCTTTCACCAATTCGGTCAACACAACATTTTCCGGAGCGCCAACGCCATTCCAAAAGACGATGGTTGTTTTTTCTGCCGGCATTTCAACTTCTGTAGATGCAGTATCGGCTGTTTTTGCAGTTTCAGATGCCGTTGAACATGCTGCAAAAACAAGAGAAAACGCCAATAACAATGCCAGCATTCGGTATTTTTTCAACATAATCTTTCCTCCATTTTCTATTTTTCGTTAACGTGTTTTTAAATCAGGCAAATGTATTCAGAAGCACCTCCTTTTCAAATTCTGACTTATGATGATTTCAATTTGACAATATCGATGCTTAATTTCGCTTTTTCAGATTTACTTAAAGGCTGTATAGGTAAGCGCGGATTTCCCACAGGAAGACCCTGAATTTCAGAAGCTGCCTTGAAGTACGCAATGCTGTCTTTTAAAACAGCCCGTACAGCATTAATCGCAACCTGACACTCCCGAGCGGTCTCTAAATCACCACGCTGATACGAATCATACAATTTGACAAAAGGTTGAGGAAAGATATTTGAATTTCCTGATACCTGTCCACAAGCTCCCAATGTAAGAGCCGGGAGCGTAAGCGCATCGACTCCACAGAGTACGGAAAAATCATCTTGAGCAATCTTTACATATTCATACAATCGAATCAAATCCGGGTTTGAGGACTTAATCGCTTTCACATTCGGTAAATTTTTAAGTATCTGTTCTAACAGTGAACTCTTTATTTCATACTTCGCATTTCCCGGAAAACAGTATAAAGATATTGGAATTTCAGGAGCGGTTTTCGCGATCGCCTCATAGAACTGATAAACTTCACCTTCGGAATAATTAAAGAAGAAGGGAGTGATCGCTGATATACCATCCACTCCTAACTCTTGGGCATGGTCCGTTAATACAAGCGATTCTCTTGTCGAAAGGCAACTGACATGGGCTATTATTTTTATTCTTTTGGCTACAAATTGAACCGCTGCTTCGGACAATTGTTTTCTTTCTTCAACAGATAAAAGCGGTCCTTCACCGGTAGTACCCCCGATCATCAAACACGGTATCCTCTCAGATATAAGGAATTCAATTAATTGTTGTAGGGCATTAAAGTCAATGTTTCCTTTTCGATCGAAGGGGGTCAAGATCGGACAAATTATTCCATGAAATGGATTGATATTCTTCATGAGGTGTAATACGGCTTAAAGACAGTAATTTTCTCCTTGTATAATGTATAGTAGCGGAATCATTGAGATGATGTAATCGTTTTCTCAATTCAGTGTAAACGATTACTTTATTTTTGTCAACAGTTTAATATATCTACGAATTGTGTACAACATCTCAGCGGTTACAACATTTATTCCCTTTTACAGCATCGTTTCAGCCTTATTTCGCCATATTTTCTATAATATTAAGATCCATTCTATAGTTTTTTCATGTTGACAAGACTTCATTTGTATGATATTTTGTAAAGGATTACATTAAATACTGAAACGTGTGAAAAATTACATATGACTAATAATTTAAAGAGGATAACTGTTCACGATGTAGCAAAAAAAGCAGGGGTCTCAACTGCCACAGTATCACGCGTTATCAATGACAATGATGCGGTAAGCTCTGAATTAAAATCTCAGGTTCAGAAAGTAATTGATGAATTAGGATATCGCCCCAATAAAGCAGCCCACCATCTGAGATCAGGTAAAGTTAAAAGAGTTGGGGTCCTTTTTGCTGATATTCGCAATCCTTTTTTTACCAGTGTGTTGGCAGGCATTGAGAATTCTCTTCATGAAGCCGGTTATGCCTTGATCCTCGGCAATTCAAACGAAGATGCAAGGATCGAAAACATGCAGCTTCAAGCTTTTCTTGATGAGGGAGTGGCAGGGATAATTTTATCAGCGGTCACAAATTCAGGTTCACCATACCAGCAAGTTTTAGATGCCGGTATCCCGATCCTTGCCATTGATCGCATCCCCGGGAATCTTAAGGTAGATTCTATCTCTATTGATAATATAACGGCAGCAAAACAAGCAGCTCTACATTTAATAAATTTGGGTCACCAAAAGATCGCGTTTATCGGTGGACCTGAACATATTTCCACCGCTCATCTTAGAAAAAAAGGGTATCTGGAAGCTCTTGAAGAACATCCCAATCGTAAACCGATCATAGAACTGGGTGATTTCCGCCAATCTGGGGGATATCAAGCCACAAAAAATATTCTGGCTGCTCATGACGATATTTCAGCATTTTTGGTAGCCAATAACCTCATGACCCTTGGCGCTCTGCAAGCTTTCAATGAAACGAAAATCCTCATACCTGAACAGATTGCGTTGGTAGGTTTTGACGACATGCCTTGGGCCACATCGCTGCAACCTCCCCTCACAGTAGTAGCTCAGCCGACTTACGATATGGGCAAAATTGCAGCGCGTTTATTGCTTGATCGCATCAAAAACCCAGACAATCCCATCCAACAGGTAATACTCGAAACACAGCTTATCATTCGCGAGTCATGTGGAGGATTAAGAACTGTTTAATCGGTTGAATCTTTTTTGTTTTTTACAGGAGGTTTTATGCTCGTTGGAATTTCACCATTGTTAAGTCCCGATCTGCTTTCTACCTTGTTCCGCATGGGGCATGGTGATGAAATTGTATTGGCAGATGCCCACTTTCCTGGTGATAGCATGAACGCTCATGTTATTCGCGCAGACGGTCTAAAAATTGTTCCCCTACTGGATGCAGTTCTCCCTCTCTTTGCACTGGATCAATCCTTCGATTATCCTCTGATCATGATGGCACCCACCCCTGGAGACTACATTGATGTTCAGGTTGAGATTTCGTACATGCAATCAGCAAGGAAAATTTGGCCTGACACCCCTGAAATTCAAAAAATTGAACGTTTCGCATTTTATGACCGCACCAGGAAAGCGTTTGCGGTTGTGATGACCGGTGACACAGCGACGTATGCCAACATCATCTTGCGAAAAGGTGTTACGCCTTTATAGTTTTTCTCACGGATGGAGCCATATGGAATCAAACGAGAACATCAGTACTGCCAAACAAGTCATTCTTTCTGAAGCTGTTGCTTTGAACAACCTGGCAGATCTAATTGATGATACTTTTATAAACGTCGTAGAGATGATTTTAGCTTGTGAAGGCAGGGTCATTTTTTCTGCTGTCGGCAAACCCGGACATATCGGTAGAAAACTGGCTGCCACATTTGCCAGCACGGGCACACCTGCTTTTTTTGTCCATGCAGCAGAAGCAGCACATGGTGATTTGGGAATGATCACCGCAAAAGATCTCGTCTTTCTGTTATCGCATTCTGGCAGCAGTGACGAAGTGATACATTTGATCCCATATATACGCCGGATTGGGGCAAAGATCATTGCGATTACCTCTCAAAAGAACTCCTCGCTAGCAAATTCCGCGGATTTAATTTTATTAACTGGAGTAGAAAAAGAAGCCGATCCACGCGGTCAAGCTCCTACCACCAGTTCTACTACATTACTTGCACTCGGTGACGCGTTGGCTATCACCGTTTCCATGCAGCGTGGTTTTACGCAAAAAGACTTCCGTGATCTCCATCCGGGAGGTGCTTTAGGACGTCAGGTCAATACATAGCTATCAAAAGAAAGAATATTTTATGAGCAATCATCCTAATATTGTTGTTGTTGGAAGTTTCATCATGGATCTTGTTTTCCGCACCTATCGACGACCTAAACGTGGTGAAACTGTGGTAGGCAAAGAATTTGGGATGTTCACAGGTGGAAAAGGATACAATCAAGCTATTGCTGCAGCGCGTTTAGGTGCTAACGTTACCATGATCGGTTGTCTTGGCACTGATATGTTTGGTGATTCATTTATCACCTCCATGCGAAATGATGGCGTGGATACAAAGTTCGTTATTCGCGATAAAAGTATTGGCACTGGTGTGGCGTCACCTGTGGTCTATGAGTCAGAGGGTGACAACAGCATCATTATCATTCCTAGAGCAAATCAATCACTTAGACCAGAACACATCGATGCTGCTTCTACTGTCATTAAAGCAGCCGATTTACTCATGCTTCAACTAGAGATACCCATTGAAACAAGTATATATGCTGCCAAAATTGCACATGCAGCGGGTGTTCGTGTAATGTTAAATCCCGCACCTTTCACCGCAATTCCCGCTGAATTTTATGGTGTCATTGATATCATGACACCTAACGAAATTGAAGCAGGTCAGCTAACAGGAATGCAAATTGATGATTTTGAAACCGCAAAAGCGGCTGGGAGAATAATCTTATCTCTTGGACCAAAAATGGTTGTGGTAACAATGGGACAGCGAGGTGCTTACTATTTCGGTCCCAGCCGAGAATCACATATTCCTGCTTTTCATGTTAATGCTATTGATCCAACGGCTGCCGGGGATGCCTTTTGCGCTGGCTTTGCATTTGCTATTTCTCAGGGACGCGATCCAATCGAAGCTGTTTACATGGGTACCGCAGCAGGGGGATTAGCAACAACCATCTTGGGGGCTGAACCTTCCTTACCTACAATGAGTGATGTATTAAAGTTGCTAGATCAACAAAAAAAACTTGGTCTGTAAAATATTTTATTATCCACAAATATGTATTGTGTGGGTGATTTGTGCAAATTTTGATATATGCTTAAGTATGCATAAATACTTCCGATTCTTCTTCATCTCAGCCTTCTTCTTCGTTTCCTCATGTGAGTCATTCGTATCAGAATCAACATCCAATCAAATCGATTACCGTCAGGAAATGCGCATCTTCGTAGAGCACATCAGTTCCTACGCGCATGCAATAGATCCCAATTTCATCATCATTCCGCAAAATGGACAGGAACTGCTGGTTCAGGGGGAAGACAATCAATCGGAAGTAAATCAGGAATATATCGATAGTATCGATGGCATCGGTCGTGAGGACCTCTTTTATGGCTATGAAGGAGATAATATTGCCACCGACCCGGCTGTTACCGAGATGTGGCTCGATTATCTTACTCTTGCAAGGGATGAAGGTCTTACAGTGCTGGTGATCGATTACTGCTCCACTCCTGAAAATATGGATATTTCATCTTCCCGCAGTGCAGAACTTGGATTTCTTTCTTGCGCTGCTGACCGGCGCGAGCTGGATGCTATTCCAGTTTATCCTGCGGTTCCCTTTTCCGAAAATGATACAGTCGTTGAAACTTTGCAGCAGGCTCATAACTTTCTGTACCTCATCAATCCGGCTCAATATTCCTCAAAAAAAGAGTTCATCGATGCAATCACCGCCACCAACTATGATGTGCTGGTGATGGACCTTTATTTTGGTAATGATGCTTTTACGAAAGAAGAAGTGAAACAACTGCGCCACAAAGCCGACGGCGGCTCCCGTCTGGTGTTGTGCTACCTGAGCATCGGAGAAGCGGAAGATTATCGACCTTACTGGCAGCCGGAATGGGATGAAAATCCTCCTGAGTGGCTGTTAGAAGAAAATCCAAATTGGGCTGGGAATTATCGCGTACGGTACTGGGATGAAGAATGGCAAAATATCATCAGTGGCAACACCGATTCTTATCTGGAAGCCATTTTACATGCCGGTTTTGATGGGGTGTATCTGGATCTGGTGGATGCTTTCTGGGATTTCGAATGATAATTCATTCATAATCCCAATTTAGATAAGGCTTAATTAATTTTAAAGAATCTATTCTACTTCACTCAGATTTAGAAGATTCTATTTCTCTTCATTATCTTTTTCTTTTTCAACATACACTACTTGCTTATCACGTCCAGTCAGAAGTCCTACAATAAGAAATATCACCCCCAGAAAAAAACCAAAAAATCCCATTAACCCAGAGATCATTCCCCCTCCAATTGCAGAGCCAAGAATCTGCGCACCCGTATATTCACTGTCAAGATTAGCAGAATTAAAGATTCTTACTCCTGTATAAATCAAACCACTAATTGGTAATAAGAATGATAATATAGCTGAAGAAAGAAATAACTTTCGCCATGCTTTTGCGGTTGTTTTTGCAATTATGCTTAGAACAAGAAAGCAAATCCATGCGAGAATAAACCACAATAATCCTCTTGACGCAGCTTTTTCTGGCGAGGAAGCAGACACGATAATAATTAATAGTGAACTTAATATCGCCGGAATCAATCCACCCAATATTCCTGTAATTATCTTCATCTTTCCTCCATAAATATAAGAACCATTTTTTCGAGGATTTTTATATTTGAAATTAATTATATACATCTAATAGAGGTATTCAATCCATTCGCGAAACATAATTATTTCATCCTGCTAGACTGCATTTTTTATTAAAGTTGATTAATTAACCAATAAAATGTAAAAGTAGTTTCTCATCTATAGAAATTTTGTTTCATCTATCTAATCTGTTTCAGCATTTTTGGTAAAAATAAGGAAATAGCTTTTTTAATTTGAGGGGCTATTTCCTTATTTGAACCCACCTCCCTGAAATCTGGTGGGCGATATTAGCCTTTGGATCAAATTAATTTATCGATCAGGATCACCAGTTGCATGTGAATACCCAGCAGTTGGTAATCGTAGCACGCTTGAGAGTTAGTGCGATAAAGTTCTTGTAGAAAGATATTCCCCACCTCACGCCCAAGCCGACTGATGCAGTACTGTGAATAAGCCGGGTCAGTTAAAAGCTGATTTGTGTTTACCAGACGTTCAAGCTCGTCTACCGCATCATTAGTGGTCAGCGTATCTTTGACAAAAAGCCCCCCGGGTTGAAAAAAGGTGATCTGCGGATTTCCCGCATACAGAGCGATCGTCTCTTCCACGGCAGCCAGAGCAGGCTTATTTTTCATGGCCATTGCCAGCGCCAGGGCATTTTGATCGCCACTTTTTAACGAATTCAGTAATCCCTGATCTGGTTTTCCCCTTATTCTTTCCCGTCGTCGAATCATTTCTGTTAATCCTTTATCTACGTCAATAATCTTTCATCAATTCTCGGGCAGCGTGAATCCATCAAACGCGATAAACTGAATGTTATCGATATATAAAGTATTCTCCCCACCCCATTGGAAAATTCCAAAACCCCAGGGTTTTGCAGTCGAAGTCAATTCCAGAAGTTTCTCATCATTCTGCAGCCTTACAAAATCAGCATGGTCAAATTTTCCGGGCTCCCAGACAGCAGCAAACAATTCTTGTGCGTCATTATCGATCGCGATCAACATTTCATAACGCGTATCAGGCTCGATGGTCGTAGCTCCCTGCATAGGGATTAGAGCCGGAACATAATCTGCCGCCTGCCCTCCCAGGCAGGGCAGGTCTCCGCAATCCAGATCGTGCGAATTGAACATGACGTTAAATTCTGCGGTAACATCTCCACCATCTTTGAAATCTTCATAGGTACCGCTGTTTTTGTAGAAAACTTCTACCTGAAATCTTCTGGCACCTGCAAATGAGAAAGTGATATGAACCGCCTGTGAGAACTTTCCACTTTCCGCCGCATAACATGCCACAGCCTCATTCACCTTTGATAGATGCCAATCGGTATCGGTCGGTGAGAGAACCAGTAAACTATTTTCGACAAACCGATCCTGATCGATCATCCACTGCCCAATCTCATCCAAATCATCGAATGTCTCTTCCCAGACCACCTCGGGCTGGCTTAACACACTGCTGATATCAATGAATGCACTATCAGCAGCGTTTTCAATATCCACAGCAGGGATAGGTTCAGAAAATGGAGATGAATTTCCTTCCCTGTCATAAGCAGTTATATAAAGATATTCCCCCTGAAATGAAGAGCCTTTCAGAAAATTAAAATCATATCTTCCGTTATCAATAGAGTTGAGTTGATTTGCAACCCCTTCAAAATAACGCGGACCGGTAGAATCTCCTGAGTAGATTTCTACATATTCATTCTCACTGTTTGTGAAAATTTCTCCGCTGATGTAGCCCTGTTCGCTGTCAATTGATCTGATCTCTTCAACAGCGATCTCAGTTTCATAATTCCCGCCGTTGCTAAAGATAACATTTCCACTCTGATTATTATAAACAAGCGTTCGCGTGATAGTGTTATCTCTCGATCCGCCAAAAACATTGATCCCTGCCCGCCCGTTATTAGCGATAATATTATCTGGACCAATGGTATTGTGATTAGCATCAGCCTGGATGATAACGCCATCTATTTCATTCCCATTGGTTTTGCCATCCGCTTCCAGACCGATGAAATTACCGATAACAGTACTATCCCCTGCGCCTCGTTGAATGGAAATCCCATAATCATTTGCCACAAAACAGTTCCCCTGTCCCTGCGGACCGTTTCCAACAGAGCGATCTCCTCCTATTTGATTATTACGAGTTCTTTCCTGATCCCCATCACCATCGATCATGAGCCCCACCTGGAAATGAATAAACTTGAATCCATAGACGATATTTCCGCTGGATTGAATAAAAATACCCGTCTCGACCCCCATAGACCCGTCCAGTATCACGCCGGCGTTAGAAGCATCCAGCGTTATATTCCCCTTCCCCAGAAAAATCGAATCGGATAAAGAAATAGCAGCCGGTGAAGATGGATCAAATACGGATGGGTCAAAAGTGATCGTGCTTCCGCTTTCTGCCAGTTCCACAGCTTCCCGCAAAGATCCGGCTCCCGAATCTTCCGTACTGGTTACTACAAAATCCGCAGTATTCTCTACTGTAGCGGTTCCGTCGCTTGCTGCTCCAGCAGAGCATGCAGCATTCATCAGCAGAATACTTATGAGAAAAAGCCCTCCGAAAATTTTATCTATATTCATTTTCCCTCCGATATGCTTCAGGTAGACCATAAAACTATAAAAATCAAGAGAAGCACTACAAATACATGAAAAGCAATGCGGTTATCAACCTTAAAACTACCATCAGCTCTTTATTAATATTGTCTAAAAATTCCCGCATTATCTTTTTTGATCATTCGGTCAGACAAAACGGGAATTTCGAATTGAGTCCCCAACTCATCAATGCTGTTTTACGGTAAATCGATGCTCTCAAACGCCAGGTATTCAACACTGTCGATATTTACTGTGCTTCCACCGCCCCATTGATACATTGAGAAACCCCATGGTTTAGCAAGGGAAGTTTCTTCTTTCAGCAGTTCATCATCCTGTACACGCATTGCCAGACCAGCATCATAGCTGCCCGATTCCCAGATCACAACATAGAGGGTCTGATTCGGGTTGTCGATCGCCATGACCATCTCATAGCTCTTGCCTTCCTCAAGGAAAGTATTGCCTTCCATGGGATATTCAGGAGATTCACCACCATTTGAAGAAGCAACAGCCAGATAAGGATTCGGATTGGGAATATTCGATGAGGGCTGCATAACAACCATGAATTCCTCTGAAGCACCACCGCCTACAAAGTTCTCGTAATTATCAGCATTTCCATATGATGCACCCATCTTGAACATTCGTTCTCCCGAATAGGAAAAGATGACATGCACAGCCTGCGACATTCCATCAAAACCGGCTTCAGCAGCATAATAAGCAACTGCTTTGTTTGCATTCACCGGGCGAAAATCCGCCGGTGGGAAAGTCAAAACTCCATTATCCAATGTGATATCCCCTTCTGTAACCCAATGCGTGATCTGATTCAAATTATCAAAGTTTTCCTGCCAGACTACCTGGGCGCCGTCCATCATAGCGCTTACTGCCGCTAAGATCTCATCCGTTGGATTGGTCTGTTCTTCTTCTGGTGAACTTTCCTCTACTACTGGCTCAGATTCTTCAGGAGCAGATTCTTCTTCGACTTCCTGCACTTCCGCAGGTTCTGCTTCAACTGGAGCCGCCTCTGTCTCAGCCGCCGATCCGGAACAGGCTGCCGCGAGAAACATAGCTCCAACGATCAATAATGCAAATACTTTATTTTTCGACATTGTTCCTCCTAAAGTGTTTTCAATGTTAAGTAAATCATTAAATTAAAGGAACGGCGTTTCAACAGTGTAGCAATTCTGTTACAGCATTCAATCGTACTAATTTGAAATAATCCGTACTTGTGGAATGAAGCGATATCCTGATTGCGGAATCGTTTCAATATAAACAGGCTCTCCGGCATCATCTCCAAGCATCCGTCTGAGTTCTCCGATCCGGTTATCAACCGCACGCGAATCAACCGCATTTTCCCATCCCCACACCACCTCCTGCAGCCGTTCTCTTGAGAGCACCTCATCGGGATGTGTAATCATATACTCAAGTAAGCAGAATGCACGCTGTGTGCAGTGCACCTGCTCCCCTTTAATATGGATTTCCTTGCGCTGTCGATTAAAGGTCAGATCACCCGCCGCCAGAACCCAGGCTCCGGTCAGGGACGAGGAATACAGCTGGCTGCGGCGCAGTACTGCTCGAATTCTTGCAACCAGCTCCAGCGGTTCGAAGGGTTTATTGAGGTAATCATCCGCTCCTTCATTCAATGCCATGATCCTTTCAGAAGAACTGTCAATCTGGGTGAGCATGATCGCGGGAATATTATTTCTTTGATCGCGGATAGAACGCAAAAACTCCCTGCCATCCATGTGGGGCATGATCACATCACAAACCACCAGATCAGGCTGCTCGTTTTTAAGAGATTGAAGTGCTTCCAGCCCATCGGCTGCAACCACGCAGTCAAAACCGGAGCGTTTCAGATATGCCGATAATCCTTCTGCGATCTCGGGATCATCATCAACCAGCAAGATCTTTGTTTTAGTGTTTTCACTCATTGGTAAATTCTTCCTATCTACAGTATCGATATTTCCTCAAGCGGTTCCGATCACGGAATAAAATCAAATGGAATAGCAGCCACTAACTGTTCATCTACCCAGAATAACGCCTGATACTCCCCTTCAGGTAGATGCTGCCAGCCATATCCCCAGATGGTATCCATAAGGGTTGTAGTCCAATCACCCATTGCCGGGGAATAAAGAAAATCTTTCACATACAGCAAACGAGAATAATGGTTGCTGTAAATGCCAACTTCCAGATCCTTGATCAAATTCAAGATATCAGCATGAAAACAAATACCATCATCGCCATTGATGAAAATGTCTGTTGGAGAGTGATCTCCTGTACAATCAACCAGTTCCAATGCGGCGAAATATTCGGACTGCAGTGCTGCTTGTACTTCCAGAGAAGGAACGCTGATCATCCCGGGCTGGGGGATTTCGGCAGGCAGTTTCTGAAAAACTGCACTTGCCAGTTCATATACAGAATCCATATTCACAAACGGATTCCAACCAAACAGATCGATGATCACCATAGCATTCCCTTTACAAAAACGGTAACTGATGGTGTGCTGTTCATTGAAAATGGTAAAGCCGGTTTCCAGTATCAACGCTTCTTCTCCTACCAGGTAATTACTCTCTACTTTCTCATATTGATCTCCGAAATGACCGCTTTTCAACATCTGGCTGGTTATGAGTACCGGGCTCTGTATGATGGTCTGGCTGATGAAGAGATCGGATTGATACGACTGGTAATGGCGCACGTGTGCCAATCCCAGCAGATTCCCATTAGATTCAAGAAAAGAGATGTTAAGCGTCTTTTGATCGAAACTTGCAAAAGCCGCATCCTGCGGCAGCATTTCATCGGGGAAAAAATACGGGGTCGGATCAAATGGTTCTACCGGGATATCTTCCTGATATAAGATCACCGGATCGTTTTCTGCGCCGACATCTACCTGGTCTGGCATCTCGATATAAACAGCTACTTCCTGACATGCACTTGTGATCGGTAAAATAAATACAATGCACAGGATTGCAGGGATTATTCTTTTGATTTTTTGCATGTTTCAATTTCCAACAGTGTCATGGTTTTCTTATTCTCCACCGAATTTGGGGAGCTGGATGCTGACAACCGTCCCCGCGCTATCCTTGCTGCGCAGAGTAAATTCACCGTCCAGTCTCTTTACAATGGTCTTCACGATAGAAAGTCCCAGTCCATTGCCGGGGATGCCACGCGCGTTTTTTGCTCGATATAGTTCATTCCCGATGTTGGCGATCTCATCTACCGGAATCCCGATTCCACTATCAGCCACTTCGATCACCACCTGGTCGTGTAATTCATACGCACGCAGTTCGATGGTATCTCCTTCTCTGGTATATTTGACAGCATTATCCAGCAGGTTCTGCAAAACGATATAAACCAGATCTTCATCAACCCGAATTTTGGGTAATACCCAGGGTGTATTGGGGATGGAAAGCAGGATATTTTTATTGCAATAAGCAGGATGGCTTTTCAGATCCTGGTAGCACTGCTCCAAGACCGGATTCGGATCAACAGCAGTTAATTCAAGTGTGCAGGTTTCTAGTTCAGATAATTTACGCAGGTCACTGATAAGCCGCTTGATACGTTGGGTCTGTTCATCGATCTGAAATACCATCTGCTGGATCTCATTGATCTGATTCTGTGGTTTTTCAGGTTCTTCTAGTTCCTTATCCGATGATTCATTGGATACTGTGTTATTGATGGTAGCAATGCGGGTGGTGATGGCGGAGAGCGGATTCTTCAGTTCGTGGTCTAACCTCCGCAAGAATTGCCGGTGTTCTGTTAGTTCATCTTCAATGATATTTTCATATTGCTTTTGGATGCGTTCGGCGCGCCGGAAATGGATCGATAGTCGAATAGAAAGAATAATGCTTATCAGCAAGATCAAACTTGCCACGTCCAGTCGGACGACCATTACCGGCAGATCGGGGTTGGTCTTGTTCAGCCACACAGACGCAACGATCCCCACAACAGCAGGACACAGGACAAGCAACCGTTCTTTTTTATGTTTGACCCTCATTTTCCGTTGCATTCCCTCTCATCATGATGGATATCTATTCTGATAAAAATACCATCAAAATACCGTGAAATCAAATATTTGAACCTTTGGTTTTGTCACATTCCATTTCAATCCCCAAGATAAGATGGTACCAACCCAATGGCAGGAGATATAGAAAGAACAGTGTTTTTATTAAGGTATCACCATGCCAGAGACAAGACCGGAGTATTCGCTCTCTGCACGAAATTAGGCGCCGATTCTATCATTTTCCTATTCTCCTAGACAATACTGGATTGGGTTAAATGACAGTACTTGCGCTTCGTAGATATCACCACATTGATAGAGAACCATAATAGAAACACCCAACAGTACCGCAGGTCATCTGCCATAATCAAGCTGTTCGCACTTACTACCTTTTATCAACTTACAGGGAAAAACCCGCCTGCTTCCAAAACATTCAAGTTCATCCTGATATGAGCATTCAGATCAGATCAAACAATGCGACTACAGAGTACGTTTTCTGAAACCTGATACAGATTCCGGTACATGTGGGTGATTACTAATGAAAAATATCAAAGAAGACGCGCGTGCGCTGACCAACTTCATACCCATTGTAACGCTGAAAGTGAAATGAAACTGGCTTATGCGCTCTCCCATTCAGTCAGGGGAAGTAAAGGGCTTATAGATGGGATTAATCCTGCGCAACATGCGGTAAGAAAAGCACTCATAACCGAATGTTGGCCAATAATGGGCTGCTTCCAGATTGGTAGTACGCCAATCAGTGAAGATCTGCTCATAACCCTGCTCATGTGCCACATTCATGATATGTGTGAAAAGCGCCCGCCCGATGCCGCGTTGCCGGTAAGCGGGATGGGTGGCAGCCGCAGCAAAATGAGCCGCTTTTTCACAACCCAGGTAATGGATCGCTCCGATGTCTACCGTATAGATTGCTACATAAGAAATGATTTCGTCACCATCCAGTGCCACCCAGGTAATGGAGGTATCATCATCTGCCAACTCGGCGTAACCGGGTCGTATCGCTTCTAGATGTTCTTCCGGCACCGGTTCCCACACCGGTGCTTTGTTCAGGTGAGAAGCGATCCAATGCGCTTTGTTGAATAATTGTGATGCATCCCCCGGCTGCACCTCACGCATGCTGATCCCGGCAGGCAGAGATGGCTCTGCCCATACTTCTTTGGTGGATGCCACGGCATAGAGTTGCTCCTGCCCAAAACTCAGGGAATAACAGGCTTGCATCCACTCCTCGATCGCAGGGCAGACCAGATAATGATTCAGAATGCCATCCTTGATCCAGATATCGCCTGCTGCAGCATATAACGCCCGTAAAGCAGTATAAGGTTGTTCTTGTGACAGGGCAATTCCACCGAATGGAACCCACACATGTCTTCCAAAAAAATAGTTGTTGTCATAATATCCCAGCATGAAACCTGCGATTTTGTCTTGTTGCAGCATGACACAGCCCTTTCCTGCTGACTTTTCATATAGGGCTTGCAGGAAGATGCACGCTGTTTCTTTATCTTGAATACGCTCGGGGAGCAAAGAAAAACGCTTCCTCATTTCGGTTGATTGTTTGACGAGTAGATCGGCAACAGCCGGAAAATGGTCGGGGTTGATTTGTTCAAAATCCATAATAGTTATGCTCCATGATGACTGATTATGCGGTGAAATTCAATGATACATGCTTTATAAACAAATATAAACACCAGGATTGATTTTAACCATTGATTAGTGGTAACTTGATGAAGAATACCTTCCGTTCCGCATCCTGCCGCAACCCTATCTCGCCATGATACTTATCTATAATGGTTTTGGCGATCGCCAATCCCAAGCCGGAGCCAGGAAAACGCTGGGTATTCTTTCCACGATGGAAACGACTGAATAGCTGGCTTTGTTCGTCCGGCGGAATGCCGATGCCGTTATCTTCCACTTCAATATTTGCTATTTTATCATCTCTGGAAAGAGCAAGTTTTACATACCCAGCCGAAGGGGTAAATTTGACTGCATTATCAAGCAGATTCCCCACTGCTCTGGTCAACTGGCTCTTATCCCCCACTACCCACAGTTCTTCCGCAGGCAAGCTCACCTCAAATTGCATTCCGGCTTGTTCCGCTGCTGAGGCATGCACCTCGCTGATCTCCGCCAGCAGACCACCCAGTTCAACAGGTTCACTCCGGATCTGATCATTGTTCGATTCCAATTTGGATAGATCGAGCAGATCATGCGTAAGTTGGTCCAATCTTTCCACCTGTTCAAGAGAGCGCTGCACCATCAGCTTTGCGGGTTTCATGGTTTTCTCGACCAGCGCCAGATTGAGATCAGCTCGCAATGAAGTCAACGGTGTGCGTATCTCATGCGCGGCATCAGATACGAATTGGCGCAAGGTCTCGATGCTGTTTTGAATATGTTCCGCCATCTGATTGAAGGTACCGGAAAGCGAAGCCAATTCCTGTGGGGCAAAGACCGGGGAACGTATTTCATAGTTCCCGTTCTTCATTTCATTTGCTACTATTTCCAATTGGGTCAATGGCTTGGTCAATTTGCGGCTCATGATCCAGCCAAAGGTCATTGACACTACCAAGCCCACCAGACTGGCAATGCCCCACCCCTTGAGCATGTTCATCAAAATGCGCTGCCCATACGCCGGGCTTTCCGATAGTTCGATATAACCCAATATTGTGCCATCCGTGCTGTTGAAAGGCTCTTCCAGCACGATCGAGGAACGCTTGCCATCCTCATTCAGGGTATCCTGCAGCAAAAACCCGAACAACGCCGGGTTCGCCTGGATAGAATACGGTGGTGCCTTCCCACCGTTATTCTGCGGGGCAGTATCTTCCGAGCGCTGTAAAGAAAATGACTGCGGATCACTGCTGGCAGACTCTGATGGAACACTTGAATCAACAGGTTGTTTATCATACGTGGCTTTGGGTTTGGGAAAAGTGATATTCCAGCTCTCAGAAGGTGAACCCGAATCTGCGATCACATTCCGGTCAGCATCCAAAATACGCATGCGAGATTGGATCAGGAAAGCGGTGATCTTGGTCTGGTTTTGAAAGACATCCCCATATTGAGTCAATATATCTGGTTCATTGATCTGGTTCTCTTCAACAATGCTCACCACGCTGTTCACAGTACCCCGTAAATTAGAATTCAAATATTCCTTTTCCAACCCATGATAGTAATTCCAGATGACAAAAAGCGAGACAGCGCCGATCAAGGTAGTAGTGATAAAAGCAATGCCGGTATAAGAAAGTGGAAGTTGTGTTCGAAGTGCCTTGAAAAATAGTTTTTTACACTTTTTATTCTTCATCTTACTCATATTTTAGCGCGATTACCGGCGGCAGCGACTGCGCCCGTAGTGCGGGATACAATCCCGAAATGCTGCCCATCACAGTGGCAAAGACCAGTGCAAACAAATGCAGATAGAATGGCATATACAGCATGGAATTGGAAACCGTGGTCCCGCTGGACGTTGCCTGCTCTGCCAGGTAGGACCCACCCAGTGCATTGATCACCGTGCCAAGCAGCAAGCTGAGCACCACACCCCCGGCACCCCCCAACAAACCGATCCCGGCCGCTTCTCCGATGAAAAGGCTGAGGATATCCTTATTGGTTGCACCCAACGCTTTCAGCAACCCAATCTCTTTGGTACGCTCCATGATCGCCATGGTCATGGTGTTGGCAATCCCGATGGCAGCCACCAGCAGTGTGATGGCACCCACACCACCAAAAACCACCTGGAGAGCAGTGAAAAGAGAATTGACATTTTCCAAAAAAGATTGGGCGGTCTGGGTTTGATATCCCAGGTTGGTGATCTCATCCGCCACATCCAGCACATTGTCCGAATCATCCACGCGCACCGTTAGGGAAGAATAGCCATCCGAATTGTGATTCACCCGCTCTCCGTTCACCCACGAAACGATAGCATCAGCATCGTTCATAGTGATGTAAGCAGCATAATCAGAAGTACCACCTGATTCCGCCAGAATACCTACCACGCGAAATCGTACTGTCTTGGTAGTTCTGCCATTGGAAGTGTTCTTGCTGATCTGCAGCTTGACCTGTTTTCCCAGCAGATCAGTGGTCATGGTCGCATCATTGCCGGAATAGTTGGGACGGTACATATTCTCGGTGACACTGGCACCGAGAATGATGGTGCCTGATTTTAATTCCAGCGCGCCTTCTTCGGCTGCCAACCCAAGCTCAGAAAGATCATCCACATCCACACCGCTCAAACTAACCCTGCCCTGATACTTTTCATACACTAACGTGGAACTGCCGGATATGCTCTGGTTTGCCACCACATTGGTCACATGATCCATTGCCAAGATCTGTTCGATCACATCATCCGTCAGACTCAGTTCATCTTCATCAGTTGAACTACTGGTGCGTACCGTACTCCCACCACCCGGAGCACCTCCACCCATATCCGGTCCTCCGCCGCCACCTCCTGCTGCCATCATGCTGATCGCGCCACTGAATCCGGCATTCACCTCAATCTCGGTCAAACTGGCGTTGTTGGTAAATTGCGCCGTGGCTGTCTGTTGTAAACCTCCAACCAGCGCCACCAGCAAGATGATGGATGCGGAACCGATCATCACACCCAGAGAGGTCAAGATGACCCGCCCTCCCTGACGTCTGATATTCTCAATAATGAATTTGACCAGTTCAATAAGACTCATGGCGTTCTCAAGCTTGCGTAGCTTCTTTAATTGAAATTGGTCGAACCAGGGTTCATACGGTTGCGATTGCTGCTCGCGCTGCTATCAAAACCGAGCATACCGCGGAAAAAGCGCAGCACAATATCCATAAAATCACTATCGCCCGTCTGTTGCTGGTTTTGGAATTGAGCCATTTGGGTGGCGATCACCGCATCATCCTGCCCCTGACCCGGAGCTATATTCTGGGATTCTTCCACCGTTATGGATAAAGTTTGTGTGATGGTTTGGGTCTTCTTGAAGTTATCTTGATAATTGATGGTGATCGTTACCGGTATTTCGCCTGCCTGCTGGGGAGTGATGTCGGTATCGATGGTAAAGCTGCCCCCGCTCTCCAGATTGCCAATGAAAGTCTTATTATTGGATAAGGTGGCACTTTCCACATTGATATAAATATCACCCAGCAGCATAGATTCACTACCCATGTTCACCACCTGGATTGGCAGTGTAGAATCCTCCTCCACATACATGGTATCCGGTGTCTCATAAAAACTGATTTCGATGGCAGGTACCAGGTGCACCAGCAGGGTGATGATCTGGGTATCAGAAAACTCATTCCCGTCTTCATCTTCATAGGTGAAACTTAATGTCAGCGGATAGACCCCCGGATCGGTGTCAGAATTGACCACAAAGTTTTGCTGGATCTGGACATACTGCTGCACTGCCACATCCCCGATCACTATCACATTGGAAGAGCCCAGGGGTAAAAAGTTTTCACCTGTAGCACTCGTGTTTGTGGAATCACTGCTACCACCCACCACCAGGATTGTACCTTTTGCACCTATATATCCACGATTTTGCAGGTTCATGGTCAGCAAGAAAGTGGAACCGGGTTGCAGGGTCTCAACATCCGTTGCATAATCCGTCACCACCATCTGCGGTCTCCCTTCCGGAGTAGAAGTGTAATAGGTACCGTAACCGCTGGCAATTACCGATACAGTGAACGATTGAGAGAATGATTCTCCACTTTCATTCTTGTACTCTACTTTGATCGTCACAGCGATCGGACTGGAACTGAGACTGCTGCTTACAATAAAATCCTGGCTGGAAGAAACACTCTCACCGGCACCCAGGGATGAAATGACATCCACGCCACCATTATCTTCTGCAGTAAATGAACTGGCAGAATAGGTGATGACGATGTTATAAGCCCGTTGCTGACCCGGATTCTTGAAAATACTGCTCAATGTAAATACACTGCCGGCATAGACATCGTAGGTATTATAGGAATAGCTGGTCAGGTTGAGCAGTGGTCTTGCATACCCCGCAGCTGTGGTAGCAGTTGGCACCGGTGTATCGGTCGTTTCGGGTGTCACGGTGGTTTCCACCGCTTCTGTGGTTTCGGTGGTCTCTGTCGTTTCGGTTGTTTCAGTGGTCTCTTCTTGCAAGAGTGCCTTGTCAAAACGGGTATCGTTGATATTGGTAAAACCGGAGAAGATTATCAAACCCAACATAGTGAGAATAATGACAGTTTTCTTCATATTCATAAGTTCCTTTAACGATTTTCCCTTCACAGGAGATGTCCATCCAGCATTTTGATGACCCGACTGGCATATTTGGTCATGCGCGGATCGTGGGTGACGACCATGATGGTACGTCCGTTTTCGTTGAGTTCCCTCAGCATTTCCATCACATTTTCCCCACTGGCAGTATCCAGATTACCGGTCGGCTCATCTGCCAGGATCACCGGTGGGTCATTCGCCAGTGCCCTGGCAATGGCAATGCGCTGCTGCTGCCCGCCCGATAGCTGCGTGGGTTTGTGGTAAACCCGATCCTGTAATCCTACTTTGGTCAACAATTCATAGGCATATTCCAGACGTTCACTGCGCGGTATGCCACTCAATCGCAGAGGCAGTGCCACATTCTCCAGGGCGGTCATGCTTTGGATCAGATTGAATGATTGGAAAATGAACCCAATCGTTTGACGCCGGTAAACAGCCATCTGCTGCTCATCTAAACTGGTTACGTTGTATTTGCCAACCTGCACCGAACCCGAAGTCGGACGATCCAATCCACCCACAATATGCATCAGCGTACTCTTCCCCGAACCGGATGGACCCATGGTGGTCACCAACGCTCCTTCTTCGATCTCCAGACTCACATTATCCAGGGCGACCACCCGCACATCATCATCCATATCATAGGTTTTATGAAGTTCAGATACGGTAATGATCGATTTCATCTGATCATACTGCCCAAAATACTACTGTTGATGCTCAAATTCGATAATTTATCGATTCCCAATCCCAATAGTGACTTGAGCAGCACCACCAGTACAACCGTGCTGACTGCTACCAGGATGGATTTTTTGGTATCCAATTTGGTGATCAGATTCAACCCGAACACCAGCAGCACCATTTGCCAGATCAGGTAAATATCGACCTGGGATAATAATTTTTGTAAAAAAACAGTTCCGGTTGTCGTAGTAGAAGGCACAAAACCCGACAACCCTACCGCATTGATAGAAGAACCGCTGGCAAACAGATACAATATCTGCATCAAAGCGCGCACGCCCAAAGGAACACATGTCCATGCGGCGAACACGATCGCCATCTTGGTGTTCGCCTGACCGCCAAAAGAAATGGCAAGCAGATTAATCAGGCTTCCCAACAACAACCAGGTTAGCAAGAAGCTGACCAGACCTCCCAGTGCTGACAATACTCTGGAGAGTAGAGTAGAAGAACTTGTGGTGGCTTGACCGTTCGTGTCCGTTGCAGTGCTTTCATCAATTGTTATCGCATTGTTGTTGGTCTGATTCGGTCCACCCATCCCCATCGGACCGCCACCCTGCATACCTCCAGTGGCTAAACTCGAGAAGTCAAGAGAAAATCCCGAACTCGAACTGGATGCTTGAGAGCTGGAAGTACTGGTGGTGTTCGTAACCATCAACAGCCCGGCTACAATAATAATCAACCCCACGATGATGATCGGGCTCTTCCAATCTGCCAATTTATGGTTTTCATCATTGATCTCTGTGAAAACCTGGCGGGGTCTGGTGATCATGGCGCCAAACCGCTTTATATTGATCGATAATTTTTTGGAATTTCCGTTTTTTAATTTGGTTGGGGTAGGGATATCTGGGTTCACTATGATCTCCATTAATGCATTTATTCAATGCGAGTAAGTGTAGCCAATCAATATTTCATTCTCCTGTAATGCACATTACAGTTTGTTTATATCGAGCATTATCAAAGCATCTGTCGAGTAGCGGAGGCAAACGAAAGGGATGCCCATTTATCACCATGGCACCCTTTCGCTCGCACCCTCCCTACAACCGGATATCTATTTAGATTCCAGCAGCGCTAACAGTGTTTCGATCAAAGCACTTGAGACAAAACTTAATCCACCCATTCGCCCTGGCTGCTGCCTTTGCCCATCTCCCGGCTGTCCCTGGTCTGCCGCGGGGGTACCCCGTGGAGCATTGCCACCGGGAGCGCCTGCTGCGGGTGTGCCAGCATCAGCTGGATTTCCTTGATCTGGCTTATTCATCTGATCAGTGGATGGTGTGCCCTGCGGGAAAGATTGCCCATCTCCCTGCCCGCGCTGCATACCATCCATTTCGATATCGTGCTCCTGCATGAATACCAGAACAGTTTGCTGATCGATCACCATCGCTTCGATCGCGGCTAATTGTTCTGCGCTCAAAACAGCTTTGATCTGTTCCACCAATGCATCCACCTGCCCCTGTGTCACATCTTCTTGTGATTGGGTGAGTTCCAACAACGAATTCCACAGTGAGATCAAATTAGCTGCCTGTTCGCTAGTGATTGTCTGATCAGTGCCTTCCAGTTTGATGATTCCTACGATCAATTTCGTCTGATCATCCACCGGACGCTCATCCATATCCACCGGTGCCTCTGTCTGTTGATGCGAGCCATCCGCCACCTGCGGAATAGAATTTTCGGTCGCTGAAGATACCTGAGGTACTTGCAGATCATTTCCTTCCGTGCTTGTTTCACTACCACCTGCACAGGCAGTGAGCAGCAGTGCGCCCACAACCAAGACATTTATCACAAATCGCTTCATTTTTCTCCTTGAGTGACCAAAAACCTTTTTTGTACTTCTTCTTTCAAAATTGTATTGGAAGTGCAGATGGGTGAAGAGAAGTCAGTGCTCGATTGATCCCCTGCAATTCTTTGTTGCGAGCTTGGTTAACGCAAAAAAGATTCTTCCAATACAAAAAAGAAGTGTACCTATTTGATATTGCAACCCCCTATCTTTCCAATTACAGTTTGTTAATGTAACGTTTCGCTAATGGAGAGCCGGTATCCGATGCCCGGCACGGTCAGGATCAATTTGGGATGGGCAGGATCGTATTCAAGTTTTTCCCGCAGTCGCCGGATATAGACCGTGATGGTTTGGCTGTCATTGATCTCTTCGGATTCATGATCACGGATGCTGCTGATCAACTGAGTTCGGCTGAACACCTGCCCGGGATGTTTCGCCATATACACGAACAAACGGTATTCGGTAGGGGTGAGATTGATATTGCTTTGATTACGGGAAACGGTCGCTTTCAGTGTATCGATGGTCAGGTCACCCACAAAAATCAATTTGGTCTCAGCTGTGGAAAATTCACCATAAGCACGGCGCAACAGGGCACGGATGCGGGCATTCAATTCACTGGGATTATAGGGTTTGGTCATATAATCATCCGCCCCGATCTCTAATGCCAGCACTTTATCAATGGGTTCGTCGCGCACGGTCAGGACCAGAATAGGCTGGTAAAGCCCGGAGCTACGCATTTGCCGGCAGAAATCAAAACCCAACCCATCCGGCAAGCGGATATCCAGAATGATCAAGTGGGGTTGGGTTTGTTGTGCAGTTTCCATCCCTTTGGTACCAGAATCGCAGGTTTGGACGACATATCCTTCTTTCACCAATCCATCGTGTAAACTGCGTGCAACCGCCAGATCATCTTCGATGACTAGAATCCGAATATTTTGAATAGAAAATTCCATTCTTTAAATTCTAATCTAGATTTAGAATTCTTTTAATCATCTTCATGGAAGATAGAATATCAGGTTTCCTTCGGGGATGGATTCCGCAATCAAAGCATCCCATATAATGATCTGCGCTTCTTCCTTCGTCATACCGGCTGGTTTCGCGGTTACTTCAATCCCCCCTCCGTGATCAACGATCACATAATTGAATTCGATGCCTAATTTTGATAGATCATTCTGGACATCAGTCACCAGTTCATCAGAAAGTTTTTCCGGTTGGTCTTCAGTTAATTTTCCAACCCAGACCGACATGGTGGACTGAGGATCATCTTCTGGGTCAAATCGGAAAGGCTTATCGTAATAAATACGATAGCACATCTGGCTGCTGGGATCGCCATCTGTCAAAAAAAGCCCAGCTTCACTAAATTCATTCCCCTTATAAAGGAGATGAATAGAGGGCAGCCATTGATTTCCCTGCGGATCAAAAACACAAAACAGCACCGCAGCTTGGGATGGGTTGATCTCTATTCCCCTGAATATGACCGTCTTATCATCGATCACGGCAGTTTTAACGGTTGAAAAAGTTAACTGCCCAACGTATGACGGTTTTACATCGATAGAAAATGATTCGACCGGCAGTGTACGAACTTCGCCATCTTCAGCGTACACTTCTCCTCCGATAGGGATTTCTATCGTATAGGTTTCCTTTTGTGAATTCTCTTCTATGGAAGAAGGCAACCCTACATCGATAATTCCTTCGAAAAACCGGAGTTCCTCTTCCTGAGAATCATTTCCCCCTGCACCGCCCACACTTCCATATCGTTCAGCATTCTCCAGATCGATCAGACTGCCATCCGCCCGGTGGATAATAATGTTCTGCAGATCGATGATCTGCACCGGTGAAAAGTCTTCAGGCAGCGGATAACCGGAAACCAGTAAATCCAGATAAAGCCTGGTTTCATCGATGTAGAACCACTTCACGATCAATGTCAAAGTAGACGAATCCAATTCTTTAATATAGGTATTTTCATCTTCGCTAGTCTGGACATAGAAAGAGACTGTAGAGGTCACTTCAGGGTCCAGACTAGGAGAAGGCTGGATATAAAGCTTCTGTCCCACATAAATGATATCGGATTCTACTGGAGAACCGTTCATTTGACGCAGTTGCTCTACCGTAATGCCGTAAGCGGCAGCAATGCTCCATAAGGTTTGTCCTTCTTCAACAGTATGGATGATCGCCCCATCCTCCTGCGGGGTGGCTACTGCTACAGGCACTATATCTGAATATTCCCCTGAGATATCGGCGAGAAGGTTTTTCAAATCATGGTCCGGAGCAATAACAAACGCCAATGCCAGGAGTACGGCAATTAACAATCCTGAACCGATGAGATAATAGGTGCGCTTTTTCATGAAATCCCTCTGCTTTCTTTTTTCCCCATTGTAGGAAAGTTCATCCTTTGGCGCATCTGTGGATTCCCGCCAGGTGGTTTCCACAGGTTCTTCTACGAGTTCCGCAGAGGCATCTTTCATGAACAAAAGCACCGCTTCGGTACGGGAACTGACACCTAATTTTGAATAGATATTGCTCAGGTGAAATTCAACCGTCCGGTTTGATATCTTGAGCTGCAGTGCAATTTGCTTATTACTCTTTCCCTGCACAAGCAGTTCGATGACTTCCTGCTCCCGTTCACTGAAACTATCTATATTGTTCATTGATAATCCTCAAATCATTTTAACGGAGCGGCTGCTCTCATTTTATCTTTCATATATGTTTTACCACCATCCTGAGATTGAAATGCAGTGACCATTTGATCTAGCACTAGGTCATGACTGGTTGGAACAGATCAATTTAAATACATCTGTAGTATTTCAAGAAATACAACAATTCTGCGTAATTATTATAAATATTTTGGGATCAAGCCTATACTGTGGATTTCCGTAAGTTCGATTTTTCTATCTTGTATTTTGTTTCTCTATAGTATTATGATTTTCGATAACCGGGAACAATCTCATCATCTTTTCAAACGGCTGTTATGAAGAAACGATCAGTAATTTTCATTGTACTTTTCCTCATCCTTATCTTTCTTGGCTCCACAATCCTCATTTCCATGGGAACAAAAGATATAGATAGTTCACTTGTTTTTTCTCTTTCTATCACTCCAACTGCCTATCCACTGCCAACACGGACCTATAAACAAGCAACCTTGCTTGAGAAACTAACAAATATATTCAGCACCCTATTTCATGGTCCTGCTATGCTGACAGAACCTTCAAATAATGACAGAGAAATTGGTAAAACTGATCACTTTGTGCTGTTTGCCCGTGAAAATGACACAGATTTATCCTGGTTTCTCGCTGAAGTAGAACATATTTATTTTTATGAGAGTTCTCGCATAGATACTAACTTATCAGAAAAGATCAACATCATCATAAGTGTACCTGAACCTGGTTTATGTGCTCCCCGCGGCACCACTTACTTTAATGAAACTACCACTATCTTTTTATTTGCCGATCCCAATACTCCTAAAGAGCAGATTTCAGCAGCTTTCGCGCATGAACTTGGTCATGCGTTTATCCATTCCCTCTATCCCAATTTAACCGATACTGCATTGAATGAAGGAATGGCAACCTGGCTTGCAGAAAAATTCTGGGTAGCATGGAAAATGAATTCTTTTGATAATGAGATTCGTTCTTTCGCTAAAGAGCAATCCTATCTTCCGCTTTATCTAAATCAGGATATGACGAAAGCTTATGAAAAAACAAAAGAGTGTTTACAGAATCGCGATATACTATTAACCGAATTTGCATCATTCATTGATTTTCTGATGCGTGAATATGGTGTTGACCGCCTCTCTTCCCTATTCAATGTTCAGCAGCCTGAGATTATCGATTCACAAAGGCTCGTTTATCCTCCAAATTATCAAGAAGTTTACGGGCTGGAATTAAATCAGCTGGAACAAAAATGGCTCATTTCTATTCTTGAATAAAACTCCAAAATACAGTTACTGCTTCCAATGCAGCAGAGCTTCAAATGCCAGCGTGTCTTTGCTGCGGTTGTTCCCCACCACCTGCCATACCCCATCTTTATCTGCTCTTTCTTTCGCCAACAGAGCCACCTCTTCACCGGGTCTAATCTCATGGTCATAGTTGATCTGGATCCAATCCAGGATGTTGTTTTTATATATATCGATAGGGAATGCATCGCAGATCCAATCAATATAGCGGCTGTTGTTGACATGCCCCAGCATATCCACCACCGAGTAGCCTGCCCGTACGCATAACCGTTCTTCCCCATCATTATCCAGTCCCAGTTTTTCAAGCGGTTCATCCAAACCAACTTTATCGGGCAAACTGGGCAATTCGATATTCAAAGAGCGCGGCGGGATCATGCGGCGTTTGGTTGCATCGATCACCAGCCAGGCAGAAGTAGCCAGTGCCAGGGGTTTGCCGGTATTATCCAGCATTTCAAAATCTCTGATATAAAACAGCTTCTGCTGAATGGTTTTAGGCCATGTGCGGATAATAACTTCATCCCCTGCCTGAGGATAGGCAAAGAACATGATCTTCATACGAGAATGCACCCAGAATAAATTCTGGCTCAGCATAACGTCAAAACCGGCTCCCAATTGAGCCGCACTGGTCATGGCTGCTTCGGTGAAATGTTGAAATATCGATGCGAGCTTCCAACACCGTTGAAAATCACATTCGAAAGTGTTTACCCGCTCCTTGCTTTCATAAATGATCGATGCATTGTTCATAGTGATGCCTTCTTTCCCGTTATCGAAAACAGGCTACATTCTAATACACCCGCGTACGATAAGCAAAAATGTTTTCAATCTTCCTGCACAGCAATTTGCATTTCAAAGCAATTGGTCACTTTTAACAATATAAGAAAAAAGCGGAGGGCTGAGGAAATAGTTTCCTCCCTGTTTGAATAGGAAGTGAGGTCAGTTTTTCAAGTTTATATTCTTTACCCTGATGCTTGATCCCGGCACAACCGTTTGCCAGAATATTGCGGTACCAGTCCACCTGTGCACCATAGGTAAGCGCAAAAAGAAATTTCGAATCCTGCTTTACTGCAATCACCGGCGTCTGAAATTTCTTCCCGCTTTTTCTGCCAGAATGCAGTACCAGAGAAAAGGGACTTCCCTTTTTTCCAGCCCAGCGGCTGATAATTTTATTGATATATTTTTTATTGAGATACCGCAGTGAATTACTGATCGGCATTATTCAATTTTCCTTTCCTTAGAAATTTTACCTGTGTATTAAAGAGAAAAAGCACCCTGCAGGTGCTTCTTCCAATATCCATTGATTATGGTTATGTTTATCTACACAA
>JAAZNC010000007.1 GCA_012798455.1 Chloroflexota bacterium
CTACAATAAATACAAAACAGGATATGGTATGTTCTTTCAACTCAGCAGGGGTGCTCTTGAGAAAGTGGATGGTTTGGCTGCGCTCGTCGATGCCGATGGGCTGCTGCCCTTGCATGATTCTCAGCAAGCCCGCCTGGTAGCCCAACTTCTCACCGCCTCGAACAGGCAGGAAGTTGTTGCCTGGCAGGTGCTGGCGGCGGTTCAATTAAAAGCGCTCTACAGCCATATCTGTAGTTCTTCTTTCACAGCCAATTCATACGAACTAACAGACGCGGAGATGCTGCAGCCATATTTGGAAGATTTCCAGAGTAGTTTTTCCAGTCCTATTGAATCTGCCCATCTTTCCGCTGAACTCCTCAGCATGAGTCTGTTAGCTATCGATCCCGCCCTGGATTTCTTAACCCCGCTACTGCAAGGCATTTCTCTCATTCCACAACCAGCATTACAACACATTCTGCAGCGAATGAAGATCGATCTGGCACAAGCCCACGATTTATGGGAACTCCTTTCCGAACCTATGAAAACATATCCTCATGACCTGCTCAAGCAACTTGAATCTATGCGCGATAACTGGGATTTTCTTTCAGAATCGCAAAGGATGGAGCTCGTTCGTACCCTCAATTTCATGTACGAAGAGATCAAGGAAGAGCAAAAACGTGCCAATGCTCCTGAACGAGTGCTTACTTTCAAGAACCGCACAAAGAAACAGGTGGATTTTCAAGAAACAGAATGGAAAAAGAACCTTATCCTGATTGCCAAGAATGCCAACGTGTGGTTGGTACAATTAAGCCACCAGTACGGTAAAGAGATTACACGCCTCGATCAGATTCCTGTCAAGGAAATAGAACTGCTTTCCGATCGTGGTATCAACAGCTTATGGTTGATCGGCATCTGGGAACGCAGTCCGGCTTCCAGAAAGATCAAAGAACTGTATGGCAGGACGGATACTGCCGCTTCGGCTTACTCCATCAAAGATTATCGCATTGCAGCCCGGCTGGGGGGTGAAGCCGCACTTGATGCACTGGTTGCACACTGCAATCAGCACAACATCAAACTTTGTGTGGATATGGTCCCCAATCACACCGGCATCGATTCGACCTGGTTGCTGAACCATCCCGATTGGTATATTTCCGTTCCGGAAAGCCCTGTGGCGGATTTCCACTTTAACAGCCCCGATCTTTCCCCCGATCCGCATAAGACCATCATACTGGAAGACGGATATTATGATCAAAGCGGTGCCGCGGAGGTCTTCCTGTTTGAAGATCATGATAAACACGAAAAGCGCTATATCTATCATGGCAACGATGGCACCAGTATGCCCTGGAATGATACTGCCCAGCTTGATTATCTCAACCCGCAGGTGCGGGAGCAGGTCATGCAGACCATTTTGTGCATTTTAAAGAAATTCCCGCTGGTGCGTTTTGATGCTGCCATGACCCTGACCAAAAAACATTTCCAGCGCCTGTGGTATCCCCTGCCGGAAAACAAGGAACGCTGCATTCCCACCCGTGAAAATCACCCCATGAGTGATGCGGAGTTCTCCGATCGCATGCCGTACGAATTCTGGCGCGAGGTAGTGGAGCGCGTCAACCGTGCAAGACCAGACACGGTCTTAATGGCGGAGGCATTCTGGTTGATGGAAGGTTTTTTCATCAACGAATTGGGCATGCACTGTGTATATAACAGCGCCTTCATGAACCTGCTGCGCGATGAAGAGAATGACAAATATCAGCAGGTTTTGAAGAACGCTCTGCGCAACAATCCGGCGATCCTGGGTAGGCTCGTCAATTTTCTCAACAATCCCGACGAACGCACCGCCGCTGACCAATTTGGCACCGGGGATAAGTACTTCGCTATCTGCACCATGCTGGCGACCATGCCTGGTCTGCCTATGTTGGGGCACGGGCAGCTTGAAGGGTTGAAAGAGCGTTACGGCATGGATTTCATGGCACCCCAGTGGGATGAACAGCCCGACGAGGAATTGCTCCACCAGCATGAAAAATGGCTCTTCCCTTTGCTGCACCGCCGCGCCGCTTTTTCAGATAGCGCTTCCTTCTATCTTTTCGAGGTAGTGGACGAAAAAGACCAGATCCTTGAGGACGTATACGCCTATCTCAATCTTCATCTGGGGCAATCCCATCTGATACTGGTTAATAATTCCTTCAATGAATATCAGGTGCGTTTCCGGCGCACTGTTCCTATCGCAGATAAAAATGGCAGTGTGCATATCTACACACTATCTGAATTGATGCCTCAGAGCTTGTCATCGCACACGGACTTGCGTTTCAAGGATATCCGCACAGAGGATGTGCTTTCTTTTGATCGAAAGGTGATCGAAGAACATGGGCTGACAGCTTCGCTCTCTCCTTACCGGCATATCGTATGGGAAATCACTTGCGTTTCGCACCCGCCAGGATGTGATTCAGTTTCTCACTGAAGCGCCCCGGTAAGATGTTGAACTGCTGCGGCAGGGAATCCAACGAACAGGTACGATCAGCTGCCAGATAATCGATCCAGTAAGTAGATAGCATGGTTGCCTTGGGAGATTCTCCCAACCACAGATTGCGCGCGCGCAATGCTGCCGGGGCAATAGGAACCAGATAGCGTTTCTTGCCGATGCACGCCATGATCATGTTCAGGATCTCGCGGAAGGTGAAATATTCTCCACCCCCTAACTGCAAAATTTTACCGGCATAGTTCTCATCTTCATAGGCCAGATACAGACAATTGACCAGGTCATGGATCCACAGTGGCTGCATCAGGATATCATCGCTACCCGGGATGGTGTACAGCAGCTTGCTGGCAGCCAATCCACGTGCGAAGTAAGAGATGAATCCATCCCCTTGCCCAAAAATGACTGAGGTGCGCAAGATGGTCACTTTCGCCTTGCTGCTCTGGATCAATTTTTCCGCCATGGCTTTGGCACGGAATGCCGGAAAACCAGAGGTGCGGTCTGCTCCGATATGGCTGAGAAATAAAATGCGCTCTACACCCACCTGTTCTGCTGCTTCCAGCAAATTCTCCAGCCCTTTCACATCCACCGCTTCAAGGTCGACCTGTTGCCCTTCCTTTTCCGAACTGGCGAGATGAAAGATACAGTTCACATCCCGTAGGGCAGCACGGATACCGCGCTCATCTGCCAGACTGCTGACTGCCACCTCCACCGGGATGTTGCGTGGCAGACTTGGTGAATAGCGTGATGGACGCAGTAGTGCCCGTACGGGCAGCCCCTGCTGGGAGAGATATGCGATCAAAGCGCTGCCGACAAATCCGGATGCGCCGGTTACCAGGATCATGCAACTGATTATAGCAGACACCGCTGCTCCAATTTGGCACGCAACTTGCTACTTATCGGATAGAAAGCGGAAAATTATGGAACATAAAACATCCAAAACACTTCAGATCGCATCCCGGCACGGTTTTCATATCCTTGCCGAACAGCTTCAATCCGACCCTTCTTTTATCGAGAATTTCATCCCCTTCGCTCAGACTACCACCAGTTCGCATGTGCTAGTGGAGGTGCTCGACTTGCCGGCGTTGCCGGTCAGTGCCATCCGCACCCTGGTGGAAAAAAGCATCGCGGTGGATATATTCTTGAAAATGGATCTGCGGGAAGATTTTGACCTGCTGGCATACCAGGATTTCATTGACAACCTGGCTGGGCTGCAGGTCAGCCGTTTGATCCTCTTCGATCGTCCCAACCAGGAAGTCTTTTGGAAACCAGAGATATGGGTAAAACCCAATCTGGTGGATTTCTTCCTCGAAAAGTTCATTCTGCTCGCCGAATATTGTCTGGAGAAGAACATTCAGCCGGTCTTTCCGCCCTTGCAGCCCGGTGGGGATTACTGGGATACCGCTTTCCTGCGATTGGCACTGCAAACCATGTTCGACAAAGGCAAACAGGCATTGCTGGCTGGGCTCACTCTCAGCACGTATGCTTGGACCCACGGGCGCCCTCTCAACTGGGGTGCCGGCGGTCCTGAGCGCTGGCCAGCCACCATCCCCTATCTTACTCCGGCAGACAGCCAGGATCAGCTTGGTTTCCGTACCTTCGATTGGTATAAGACCAACTGCCAGGCAGTTCTCGACCATACCCTGCCCATTATGCTGCTGCAAGCCGGGCGGGATCAGGAATACGGCAGATCCACCACACATCTCTCCCCCAGCCATCAGGTCGCGGTTCTGCAAGATATCTTGCAGATGCTCTATCCCGAAGCATATGACAGTCTGGAGAAGGACAATACTCTGGAACCGCTGCCCGCCGAGGTCATCCAATGCAACTTCTTGCTCGATCTGGATCATGAGACCATCACCGCTCTCTTCAAGCCCACCGGCACGGCGAAATTCAGTACGCACAGTGTATCTGCCGTACCGGAAGAAAAAAGCAACCCGGTTTCCAGCAGCCAGCACTACCTGCTGCTGCCGGATGAATCCTGGCTGAGCGATCCTTTCAAGGAAGCAGCACTTGAACCGTTCATTCACCAATTCCATCCCAGTGTGGGTACCTCGCTGGATGAAGCGCTGGATGCCACGGAAGTGACCCTGGTCGTTAGCGCAGCCGATCAAGCCACCGAACAGTTTGATATTTTGCAGCAACAGGAACACATCTTCCTGCGCAAGATGCGCGTGGATGTGCCGGTTGTGGCGGAGGAAAACCATGATCATCAATGATAAGAACACATCTCAACAGCTCAATAGTGAACAACCCACCATCAAGGTGATGGGACTGGGTGGTGCTGGCTGCAACACCGTCAACCGTATGATCTCGCTTGGTTTGGACCATGTGGAGTACATCGCTGCCAACACCGACCAGCAGGTGCTGCGCAACAGCAAAGCCGCCCATGCCATTTTGCTCGGTCCCGATCTGACCAAGGGATTGGGGGCGGGTGGCGATCCGCACATCGGCAAACTGGCAGCCGAAGAGAGTTTCCGTGAGATCGCTGCTGCGCTGGAAGGAGCCGATATGGTCTTTCTTACCGCCGGCATGGGTGGCGGCACCGGCACCGGCGCCATTTCCATCGCGGCACGTATCGCCAAATCCCTGAACTTGCTGGTGATCGCCTTTGTCACCACTCCCTTCAGTTTTGAGTTCGGTAAACGCAAGCACAATGCCGACGAGGGCATCGCCCAACTGCGCCCCTACACCGACACCCTGGTCACCATCCCCAATGATAAATTGCTGCAGGTTGCCCCACGTGACCTGGCGCTGGATATGGCATTTCGTCTCTCGGATGATGCCCTGCGCATGGGCATTCAGGGCATTTCCGAATTGCTCTCCAACCCCGGCTTGATCAACATCGATGCTGCCCATATTTTCCGCTTGATGGAAATGGGGGGTGGCACCTACCTTTCCATGGGCAGGGGCTCCGGGCAGCAGAACGTCATGCAGGCGCTCACCAAAGCCCTCAACCACCCCATGTTGGAAAGTGTGCCGCTGGAGCAAGCCAAAGGCATCATCATCAATTTTCATTCCGGTTCTGCTCTGGGTGTGGAGGAACTATCCGACGCACTCAACCTCGTCAAGCGCAGCACTGCCGATGAGTGCGAGATCATCACCGGTGTCATGCTGGATGAGGTGATGAGAAACGATTGTGAGATCATTCTGATCGCCACCGGCATTGGCAGCACCGCCGTCAGCGATCCCGACCTGGCATACATCCATCATTTTGGTCGCCCGCAGGATATGGAAGAACAGCCCGTTCAGGAAGAGCAAGCGAGTGCGAAATTCTCCCGCACACCCCTGGAAGAAGAAAAGGGGGTTCTGGAGATACCCGCCTACTTGCGCAACCGCCAGATCCCGTTAGAATTGATCGAGGAAGAATATGGACAAACACATTTACGATCAGATCTGCAGCCAGATCTATAAAAAATATCCGGCTGTCAAGAACAGCAAACCGCAGGTCAAAGCCCAGCCCAACGGTGATTATCTGCTCATCTTTGGTGCCAGCCAGAAGACCGCCAACGGGCACAGCCTGCCCACCACCCTGCGCGTCACTGCTGATGAAAAGGGCAGGATCAAGAAGATCAGCAGTTCGAGATAATTTTTTATATTTGAAAATAGAAAGATCTGTAAAACACACGAAAGGCTTTCTAACTGGCTTATTACACTTTTTTCTCCTCCTAATATGATATTCTTTCCAGAACTAAGAGTTGCTCTTGGAAATTGAATCCAAGACATTAATATAGAAGTTTAAAAAACAGAGTATTGTTCTTCTTGAGATAGAATATTTTGTGCCATTTACCACCATTGCTCATCCGAAAAGTAGGCACAATCTACAATCATTCCGGTTAACAGGCAGGTCTGAAAATACTAGGCTATATAAAAATCCATTCAAAAAATGCATTTGACAAAGAGTCACTGTTTCATTATGCTTATCATATGAAACGCGATGAAGTTGTTAAAATATTAAAGAGCAATCGCCAGCAATTAAGTGAGCGATTTGGTGTGACATCTGTATATTTGTTTGGTTCTATTGCACGGGATGAAGGTCGACCCGATAGTGATATCGACCTGCTGATTGAGTTCATCAAACCAATCGACTTATTTGAGTTCATTGAACTTCAGCAAAATCTTGAGTCATTACTAGGAAAAAAAGTCGATCTCGGCACAAGACGTTCTCTCAAATTGCAGTATGAAGATAAAGTCTTCGAGGAGGCGATTCTTGTCATCTAGAGATTGGCAAATTCGTATTTTGGATATGCTTGCAAGTGCTGAGAATATTCTATCCTTTACAACTGGTATGGATTACAACTCCTTTCTGAATGATCCTAAAACGATTCGAGCGGTTGCTTTTGAATTAATAACCATCGGTGAGGCAGTACACTCCATTCCACAAAAAGTCCAGGTAAAATATGCGGAAATACCTTGGGAAAAAATTCAAGGAATCCGCAACATCTTAGTGCATGAATATTTTCGCATGGACGAAGAGATTCTTTGGAAAACCATCCAGGATAGTATTCCCAAGTTGATTGATTCTATGAGAAAAATCATCGCTCATGATTAGACCAATCGGAAGAGTACAGCACTTTTCGAAATAGAAGATCATGTCAAAATCAATTGCCACCGCCGTCGCCCACCCCAATATCGCCTTCATTAAATACTGGGGCAATCGCGATGATGCGCTGCGCATTCCCATGAACGCTTCGCTTTCCATGAACCTGGCTGCCCTCTCCACCACTACCAGCGTGGAATTCCGCTGCGATCTGCAGCAGGATGATCTTCTGATCGATGGGCAGAGCGCCGCTCCGGCTGCCTTACAGCGTGTTTCCGCTTTCCTGGATATCGTGCGCGAGCAGATGCCTGAAAAACAACACGCCATCATCATCAGTCGCAACAATTTTCCCATGGGCGCCGGCATCGCCTCTTCCGCTTCTGCTTTTGCCGCGCTGGCAGCCGCCGCCAGCCATGCCGCCGGTCTTGATCTGGATGAAGCTGCGCTTTCCCGCCTGGCGCGCCGCGGATCGGGTTCCGCCTGTCGTTCGATCCCGGCGGGTTTCGTGGAATGGCTGCCGGGCAGAGAAGATGAAAGTTCCTACGCGGTCAGTTTCGCCCCAGCCGGGCACTGGAACTTGGTCGATCTGATCGCAGTGGTCAACCGCACCCACAAAGAAGTCGGTTCCACTGCCGGGCATGCGCTGGCAGCCACCAGTCCCCTCCAATCTGCCCGTGTGTCAGATTGCCCGCGCCGTCTGGCGCTTTGCCGGCAAGCCATTCTGGAAAAAGATTTCGTTGCTTTTGCCGCCATTGTCGAATTGGATAGTGACATGATGCACGCCGTCATGCAGACCTCCACCCCCCCCTTACTGTACTGGGAAGCAGCCACATTGGAACTGATGCAAAAAGTGCGTTCCTGGCGCTCTCAGGGCTTGCCGGTGTGCTACACCATCGATGCCGGACCGAACGTCCATGTTCTCTGCCAGCAGCAAGATGCCACCCAGGTGGAGGAGCTACTGCAGCAGATTACCGCAGTGCAAGCCGTATACCGCTCCGATACCGGAAGTGGTGTACAGCTGGTATGACTCCTATTCATATGTTTTTCCAATAATTGTCATTTTCAATCTGGGTATAATTCAAACCATAACACTACGATAGGAACCCAAAACTATGTTGCTTGAATTTGTTATTGCGCTTGGTTTGTTGATCTTACTGCACGAAGCCGGGCATTTTTTGGTGGGCTTGCTGTTCAAATTCCGTATTGAAGAATTCGGTGTCGGCTACCCGCCCAAATTGGTTAAATTATTTACCAGGAACGGGATCGATTACACGCTCAACTGGATACCCTTTGGTGGTTTTGTGCGCTTCAAGGGTGAGAGTGACCCGCAGGAAACCAATGGTTTCTATGCGCAAAACAAATGGAAACGCCTGGCTGTCATGCTTGCCGGACCTGCCATGAACATATTGATCGGTATCGCTCTTTTCAGCATTGTCTTTTCCAATACCGGTGAACCCCTTACCGACCAGGTACTGGTGCAGTACGTGGAACCCAACACCCCTGCTGCCATTGCCGGTTTGCTGGTGGATGACCATATTCTGCAATTGGATGGCACACTCATTGACTCCATGTCCACCTTCAGCACACTCGTTCAGGATAACCTGGGGCAACAAATGGACATGCTGGTAGAGCGCGATGGGCAGCAGTTAACCCTGCAGATCACCCCGCGCGAAGAGTGGCCAGAAGATCAGGGTCCGCTTGGTATCGTGATGACCAATCCCATCCAACCACTCACGATTCCCGAGAGTATTGGAAATGCGCTTGATTGGACGCGCTATCAGGGCGAACAACTTGTCAAACTGCCATCACAATTGATCACAGGACAGGTGAAGACATCTGAAGTCCGTTTGTTGAGTCCTAAAGGTATCTATGATGTCTATGCCCAGGTGCGCACTTCTGAACAAGCCAGTGGGGTCGACCAGAAGACCGAGTTTCTGGATATCCTGTGGTTCTTCGGCATCATCTCTGTATCCCTTGGTTTCACCAACTTACTGCCCATTCCTGCCCTGGATGGCGGGCGTATCTTGTTCCTACTGCCTGAGCTCATCACGGGCAAACGCCTGCCTGCGCGGTTTGAAGGATGGGTCAATACAATTGGGTTTACAATATTGGTTATGATCATGATGTTCGTATTCGTGAAGGACTTTATCAACCCGGTGGTGTTGCCATGACAACCGAAGAAACCCCAACCACTCCTTTCGAACAGGTGCTGGCAGAACTTCAAGATGAAAGCCAGCCGTTTTCACCCAAACATTTACGCGCCTTTTCCGACATGGATAACGGCTCCCTTGAGAAACTGAAGCACGCCTGGGCAGATGTCCCGCTGAAACGCAAGATCAATCTTTTGGAAGACCTGGAAGAGCTTATGGAAGCCGACACCCTGGTATGCTGTGATGCATTGGCGAAATACGCCATGACCGATGCAGATGCAGGTGTGCGTCGCCACGCGATCAATCTGTTATGGGAATGTGAAGACAGCTCCCTTATCCCTGCTTTCATGAATACGCTCGATAATGATCCCGAAGAGAGTGTGCGGGCTGCCGCAGCCGCCGCGCTGGGTAAGTTCATCTTGCTGGGTGAGTTGGACGAGATCGACCAGGAAAAAGCCGATCCTATCATCGAACGGCTGCTCGCGATCATGCAGCAGCAGGAAGATGGGGATATTCCCCGCCGGGCACTTGAATCGCTAGGGTTTTCCAGTCATAAAGCAGTGACAGGCTTGATCGAAAAAGCCATGCACAGCAAAGATAGCCGCTGGATTGCCAGTGCGCTATTTGCCATGGGACGTTCACTGGACGAACGCTGGGAAAAGATCGTACTACAACACCTCAACGATGAAGAGACTGCTGTGCAGATCGAAGCAGTACGCGCAGCCGGGGAATTGGAGCTTTCCTCTGCGCTGGAAACGCTCTTTGAATTACTTGATGACGATGACGCCGATGCCGATCTGCTGGTTCAGATCTACTGGGCATTGTCTAAGATCGGTGGCAAAGGGGTGCGCGAAAAACTGGAGCAGGAACTGGAAGACGCTGTCGACGAGAATCTTATGGATATCCTCGACATGGCTTTGGAAAATCTGGAATTTACCGAAGATTCGGATGATCTTGATCTTTTTGATATCGAACCCGACTAGGAGTTAAACCACATGCATGCCACCCCTCAAGTTGCCCGTCTGCACGCCTTTGTAAAAGGACATGTACAGGGTGTAGGTTTTCGTTTTTTCACCATGCAGGCTGCCTGGACACATGAAGTGAATGGCTGGGTACGCAATCGCAGGAATGGGGATGTGGAAGTAATGGCAGAAGGACAGCGCTGTGCGCTGGATGCTTTGTTGTTGGATCTGCAGCGCGGTCCGTCATCTGCCGCGGTTAGCAATGTCAGTGTGGAATGGCTGCCCTATCAGGACGAATTCACTTCGTTTGATCCACATGAGACCGTTTAGGTCATTCTTCCTGCTCTTCACCCGCTAACAGCATGGCTTTTTTCCAGGGCGTCGCATCCGATTCATCCACCAGAATGCGCTTTAACTCATAAATCTGATCGCGTAATACTGCTGCTCGTTCGAAATCCAGTTCTTTGGCTGCTTCCTGCATTTTCTTTTCCGTTTCTTTGATCAACTGGTGCAGTGCATCCTTGGGGATATGCGAGATAGCGCCCGTTTCAGCATTGTAAACACCGCTTTCGTCCGCTACCACTTTTTCGCTCAATCGAGCGGTGATGTCGTAGATCTCCTTGATAATCGAAATGGGTTCGATATGGTGTTCCTCGTTGTAGGCTTGTTGTTTGACACGCCGGCGACTGGTCTCATCGATGGCTTCCTTCATCGCATCAGTAACGGTATCCGCATACATGATCACTTTTCCGTGCACATGACGCGCCGCTCGCCCGATGGTCTGAATCAACGCGGTCTCACTCCGCAGAAAGCCTTGTTTGTCCGCATCCAGTATCGCTACCAGCGATACTTCTGGCAGATCTAACCCTTCGCGTAGCAGGTTGATGCCCACGATCACATCGAATACTCCCATGCGCAAGTCGCGTAAGATGCTCACTCGTTCCAGGGTCTCTACTTCTGAGTGCAAATAGTTTACCTTCAAACCAAGTTCATCCAGATAAGAAGATAGATCTTCCGCCATGCGTTTGGTCAAAGTGGTCACCAGCACACGTTCTCCCCGCCTCACTCGCATGTTGATCTCGCTCACCAGGTCATCCACCTGTCCCATCACCGGGCGTACTTCGATCTCCGGGTCGACCAATCCCGTCGGACGGATGACCTGGTCAATCACATGATCCACTTTTTCCATTTCATACGGTCCGGGGGTGGCGGAAGTGTAAATCGTGTAGCCCATTTTTTGTTCGAATTCATCGAAGGTCAGCGGACGGTTGTCCAATGCCGATGGCAGGCGAAATCCGTATTCCACCAGTGTATTTTTGCGCGAGCGATCACCGTTGAACATCCCTCTGATCTGCGGCACGGTCATGTGTGATTCATCCAGCACCAGCAGATAATCAGAGGGTAAGAAGTCCATCAGCGTCCAGGGAGGCGAACTGGCAGGGCGCTGGTCGAGATGGCGCGAATAATTTTCGATCCCGGAGCAGTACCCGATCTCACGCAGCATTTCCAGGTCAAAATTGGTTCGCTGGCGCAAGCGCTGGGCTTCCAATAACTTGCTGTGTTTTTCCAGATAACCTGCTTGCTCATCCAGTTCTACTTCGATATCCGTGATCGCCTTTTTGAGAAGATCATCCTCGGTGATGAAATGTTTAGCCGGATAGATCTCCACCGCATCCAATTCTTCTAGTACCTCACCGGTCAGCGGGTCCAAAGTTGTGATGCGTTCTACTTCATCACCAAAGAAAGCAATGCGGATCACTTTCTTTCTCTCATACGCCGGAAAGACCTCCAGTGTATCTCCGCGCAATCGAAATACACCCGGATGTAGATCTACATCATTGCGGGCATACTGCTGCTCGATCAGGCGCCGCAGTAATGCATTCCTACGCTGGATCTCACCCACCTGCATACGGATGACGATGTTGCGGTAAGCTTCCGGGCTGCCCAGACCATAGATAGCAGAAACAGAAGCCACGATGATGACATCCTTGCGCGAGACCAGTGCTGTGGTGGCTGCCAGGCGCAACCGTTCAATCTCTTCATTGATATCCGTCTCTTTTTCGATATACAAGTCCTGGCGTGGCACATACGCCTCCGGTTGGTAATAATCGTAATAAGAGACAAAATATTCCACTGCGTTATCGGGGAAAAATTCCTTGAATTCCGCGTATAGCTGAGCAGCCAGCGTTTTATTGTGTGCCATCACCAATGCCGGCATTTGAAGTTGCTGGATCACATTTGCAATCGTGAAGGTTTTTCCGGTACCGGTTGCTCCCAGCAATACTTGATCGCGTTCTCCCTTATGGATACCCTCCACCAGTTGCTTGATAGCTTCCGGTTGGTCGCCCATAGGTTGGTAAGGTGCTTTCAATTGGAATTCCAAACTTACTACTCCTTTTCTTTCTTATATTGGATAAGTTTGTCCAGTGCGCTCTCCAATTTTTGTATCCAGTCTTTACTTTCCAGTGTAAAACGCGGGTAATATTCATTTCTGCCACTGCGCCAATCCGGTTCAAGTGATGGCATCATACGGCGTTTGACATCTTCTGGCAGTGCCGGGTAGCGCAGGATCAACTGCTTCCCTTCAACCGAAATGGAATAGATTCCCGCCAGTTCCGCTTTTAATTTTATCCGAGTCTGCCAGATCAAGTTGAGCACTTCCACAGGTGGTTTACCAAAACGGTCGCGGAATTCGTCGCGGATTTCCTCGAAACTTTTTTCTTCGGAAATGCGTGCCAGTTTGCGATACAAATCCAGACGCAGTGTATCATCACGGATATACGATTCGGGAATGGAAGCAGGAACCGGCAGGTCCACACTTACTGGGGGGCGCAGTTCGGGTTGTGCAAATGGTTCTTTCAACTGCTCCAGTAATGCGCTTTCGTCGTGTTTCAAAGCACGCACCGCCATCGCCAGCATGCGCGTATAAAGGTGGAAACCCACTGCAGCAATATGCCCGTGTTGTTGTGTTCCCAGCAGGTCACCCGCGCCACGCATTTCCAGATCGCGCATGGCAATAGAGTAACCCGAACCGAGCTGGCTGTTCTCTGCGATTACCTCCAACCTTTCCAGTCCTTCCACGGTCGGGTTGCGTTTGGTGTTGAAAAAGAAATAGGCATAGGCGCGCTGGGTACCGCGCCCCACCCTGCCGCGCAATTGGTAAAGCTGCGCCAATCCAAAGGTATCCCCGCGGTCCACGATCAGAGTATTGGCATTGGGAATATCCAACCCGGATTCAATGATCGAGGTGGAGAGCAGCACATCAATATGCTGCTGAGTGAACTGGTGCATTACATTGGCAAGCTGTTGTTCGGGCATCTGCCCATGTGCCACCGCGATACGCGCTTCCGGCACAATAGAACGCAACTGTTCGGCAAAGCTGCTGATAGTTTGCACACGATTATGGACAAAGAATACCTGCCCGCCGCGGTCCAGTTCTCGCAATATAGCCCGCCGTACCAGCTCCGAGTCGTAGCCGCCCACGTGGGTGGTGACCGGTAAGCGATCGGTGGGGGCAGTGTTGATCATGGAGATATCACGGATACCGGATAACGCCATATACAGAGTGCGTGGAATAGGGGTAGCGGTAAGCGTGAGCACATCGATCTTTTCGCGCATTTGCTTGAAGAATTCTTTGTGCATCACCCCAAAACGCTGTTCCTCATCAATGATGAGCAATCCCAGATCTTTGAATTCCACATCTTTCTGCAGCAGGCGATGTGTTCCGATAACGATATCCACTTCTCCGCTTGCCAGTGCCAGCAGGATC